>JABFSD010000056.1 GCA_013140935.1 Acidobacteriota bacterium | reverse complement strand
TTGCGCTGTTATTGGTGCTGCGATAAACCGAAGGCGTGTTGTAGTTATTCAAGCCCAGCAACACGGTTGTCCCTCTCACCACCAGCGCGCCACCGACGAAGCTGGCTGGCAGTCCGTTGGTAGAAACTGTCCACGTCGTACCGAAATTGGTTGAGACATGCACTTGTGAAGATTGATTGACGGCAATCAGCGTATTGCCTACGCCGACGAGACTGACGACGCCGAACGGCGAAGTGCCTGACGCGGGCAAGCGCGACCAACTCCCGCCGCCGTCATTGGAGCTATAGATTGCGCTGAAGGTCGCCGCGTACAAGATGTCGTTGATGTTGGTCAGGTAAGTAATGCTGCGGTCGAATTGTGAGAAGCCTTCGCTCGACAGCGTCCAACTCGCACCGTTGTTGCTGGTTTTATAAATGCCCGTTCCTGTGCCGGCAAAAACTTCAGTGTCAAGCGCCGTCAACGAAGTAATCGTGTTACCCGCTGGCAAGCCGATCGAAACGTTCGTCCAGTTGCCGACAATCGCTGCGCCGGTGACGTTGAACGTGACAGTTTTCGTCACACTCAACGCAGGCGTGCCGTTGTCGGTCGCCGTGAAGGAAGCGTAATAAGTTCCGGCGGCGAGCGGCGTCCAACTAAACGCGCCGGTGGCCGGAGTGAAGGTCGCGCCTTGCGGCAAGCCAGCGGCATTCAATACGACGGTTTGTGCGGCTTCGGGGCCGCTGCTCGTCACGGTGAAATTCACCGCCGTACCCGTCGTCGCAGTAAACGAATCATTCACTGTCAGCGTCGGCACCGCGTTGCCGGTAATGATCGGCAACGGCGAAACGGATACGCCTTGATAGTTGTTATAAGCAGGTTGTCCATAAGAGCGCGTACCTGCGACTACCCACAGCTTGCCATCGAAAACAAATTCCGCTTCGATGCGTTGCGGCACGTCACCATCGCCCATGGCTGTCCAGTTGGTTCCATTATTTAGCGAGTAATAAACCCCCTGGCTCGTTCCGGCAAACAGAAAAGGCGCGCTGTAATGCAGCGAAATTACCGGCTGACCCGTCGGCAAGCCGGTGTTGGTCTGCGTCCAGTTCGCGCCGTTATTGATCGAACGATAAGCTCCATACACGCTACCAGCGAACAGGGTTTGATTGTTGGCGGTGAAGCAAAATGACGGGCCGGTGAGCGTGTCACCCAGCGCCGTGAACGTTCCGCCGTTATTGGACGAACGCAAGATGCCATTGTAATAAGCGGCGTAATAATCATTCGCCACGGCTTGAATGCCGTTCGGGAAGCTGGGCGTTGCACTGCCACCGACAGGAGAGAAATTCACGCCGCCATCGGTCGAGCGCATGAAATAGACGGTCATGGATTGCACGTTGAATTGCCCCATGATCAGCACGGTCGAGCCGCGTACGCTCAAGCTGTAAGAGTTCACCACTAATTCCGGTAACGTAGCGTTGCTGAGTTTTGTCCAGTTCGCACCCAAATCGGTTGAACGATAAAGGCCGCTGGTCAGCAAAGCGTAAAGATTGCCCCCGTCTGATTGCAAATCTTGCACGAGGCGCGCTTGGGGTAAGGCCGTCGTAACCGCAGGCAAACCATTGCTGAACGATTGCCACGCGCCCGTCTCAAAACGGTAAATGCCGTTTTGCGTTTTGGCGAACAGCTTATTGCCCGTCGCGGCAAAGCCAAACACCGTCCCCGCCAATTCAAGCCCGTCGTTGCTTTGCGACCAGAATCCGTTGGATGGATTCGCCGGCGCGCTGACCGTGAGTTTCACGACCTTCGTTTGGCTTAACGCAGGCGTGCCGTTATCCAGCGCAGTAAAGCTGACGACATATTCGCCCGCCAGCGCAGGCGTCCAGCTAAAGCGTCCGGTGCCCGCAATGAAAGTTGCGCCTAACGGCAAACCGCTCGCACTGAGTGTGACGGTTTGTCCGCCATTCGCATCGGTGGCCGATACGTTAAAGACTTTCTGTTCGCCCACGGTCGCGGTTTGCGCCGCCGGTACTGTCAACACGGGCGCTGTATTTGCCGCCGTGCTTGGCAGCACCGAATAGGCCGGCGTCGTCGCCAGCAGGTAACTGCCAAACAAACTTAACTTTCCACCACCCGTCGGAGCCGCGCCTGCGTCCATCTTCGTCCACGTCAAGCCCGCGTCGGTCGAGAAGTAATAACCGCCCGCGTCAGCAAACAACATGTCGTTAAACGAATAGAGCTTCATCTGATTGTTGGCACCGGTGAACGGTGCAGCGTTTGTCACCAACGACCATGAACTGCCGCTATTCGTAGACTTATAAAGCCCGTATTGCGATTGCACGTTGTAACCAAAGCCGAACAACGTAGCGCCCAGCCGCGTCAATTGGTCTGGTCCGATGGTCGGCGCATTGCTCAAGTTCGTGAACGTGGCACCGCCGTTGTCAGACCGCTTCACGACCGGCGCGCGATTGGTGACGACATAAAACGCATTTTCAAAAGAGAGGAAGGTGTAAGGCAGCCCGGCGGTGAAATAAGAATAGTTCGGCAACGTGACCGACCACGTCACGCCGTTATCCGATGAAACCTGTATGCCGTAATCGGTTCCCAGATAAAGTTTGTCGCCGAAAAGCCTGATGAACCAGATGCGATAGTTGCTGTTCGGCAAATTCAAATTGATCGGCGTCCAGTTCGCGCCATTGTCTTCGCTGGCAAATAGCTTGCCGCCTTGCAACGTCGAAACATAAATCTTGCCGTTGATGATCGTCAGGTAATCGAGATTGCGATCATTCGCGCCAATGCCGTTGTTAATGGCTACCCAATTGGCATCCCATACGCCGTTGGCAAACGTAGAAGTGAATGCGCCGATTTCAGTCGCGGCGAACAAACGATTGCCCGTGCCTTCGAGCGAACGCACGCCAATATCGAAGTTATTTACCTTCGGCAAATTGCCACGCAGGCTGATCCAGTTGCCAATCGGCGAAGGCCCGCTCACGGTGATCGTCACCGTTTTGGTATCGCTCAACGGCGGCTGCCCCGAATCAGTCACCGTGAAATTGATCGTCGTCGTGCCGTTCGTACCCGGCGTCCAGTTAAACGTGGCGCGATGCGATTGCGGGTCTTTGGTCAGCGTCGCGCCTGTCGGCAAGTTGCTGGACGTATAAACGTAAGTTTGATTCTGCGTTTTTTCAGGGTCTTCGACATCGAGTTTGAAATTGATGTTTTGCCCGGCCAGCACGTTCTGCGCGCCTGGCACAATCAACGTTGGCGCATCATTCACCTGCGTTACGTTGATCGTCACGGTTGCCAACGAGCTATCCACCGTTCCGTCATTCACTTTGAACGTGAACTGATCGCTGCCGGCAAAATTCAGTGCAGGCGTATACGTCAGGTTCGGCGCAGTGCCGGTGAGCGCGCCACTTTGCGGTTGTCCCACTACGATATAAGTCAGCGGATTGTTATCAGGATCGCTGCCCGTCAGCGTAATCTGTCGCGGCGTTTCTTCAGGCGTAGTGAAAGCGAGGTTGTTCGCCACCGGCGGACGATTGGCTTGCGGCGGATTGACCGTGACCGACACCGTGCGCGTCGTCGTTTGCGCAGGCGTGCCGTTGTCAGTCGCCGTGAAAGTCAGCGTATAGCCGCCCGCCACTGTCGGCGTCCACGCAAAGGCTCCGGTAGCCGCATTGAACGTAGCGCCTTGCGGCAACCCCGTCGCCCCCAACGTGACGGTTTGTCCGGCATCCGGGTCGGTGGCCGTGACGGTGAACGTCAGCGCCTGATTGACCGTGACGGTTTGCGCGCCCGGCACGTTCAACACAGGCGGATCGTTGGCAGAAATGCCTTCTAAGCTGATCGTTGCCGCAATGCTGTTCAGGCGTCCATCGCTGACGCGAAAGGTGAACGCATCGCGCCCATTGAAATTCGTGTTCGGCGTATAGGTGATATTCGGCAGCGCACCATTCAACGAACCGCGCGCCGGGCCGGCGGCAATGGAATAGGTCAGCGGATCGAGGTCGGCATCAAAGCCGCTCAAGCTGATCACGACCGGCGTGTCTTCGGTGAAGCGCACGCTTTGTTCATAGGCAATCGGCGCGCGATTCGTCGCGTTGGGTGATAGTGCCGAACCGTATACGCCGCAACCGGTGCTGCCCGCGAGCAAGCGGCTCGCCACGGCAAACACGACGTTCGTATTGTTCGCGCCGCTGCAACCCGACAACCCGTTGCTCAACACGTTCCAACTCACGCCGCCGTCGTTCGTCACGTAAACGCCCGACGAAGTGCCGACGTAACAGCGCACGCCGTCTACCCAAATCGAATTGACCACGCCGCTCGACGG
>JABFSD010000840.1 GCA_013140935.1 Acidobacteriota bacterium | reverse complement strand
GTATTTGGCCTTGAGCTGATTGATGGCGTCGTTGAGCGTCTTGCCGGGTTGCGCCGTCACCAACAGATCAGCCAGCAAATGGCCGCGCATGTCTGCCGCGAGCAAAGGCATTCGCATATCTTCGTAAAAAAAGCGTAGGGCTTGCGGTAACGGCTCGCTTTCCTGATTGACCACGACGGGAGCAACAGGGGCGAGCGGCGGCGTAAGCGGTGGCGGCGTAATTGGCAGCGACGTGACCGGAGGCGGCGGCAAGGGCCTGATGGTGACGCGGGCGTCAGGGAAAGCAACAGCGGTTTGCACCGGCGTAATCACCGCCTGAGTTCGAGCCGGATCAGCGGTCGAAGTTTCGCTCTTCGCCACCTCGGCAGGTTCGCCGCTCGCATCATCGCGTCGCGCCTTGAGTTGTAGATAAGCCGCTTCGACCAGTTCGTCGTAAAAAATAAATTCGTCGCAGGCCTTGAGCAGCAGGTCGCTCGTCGCTGCTTTCACGCCCAGGCCGATGGTGTGCTTGCCGTACTCGCGCGCTTTGGTCATCAACGAAGAAAAATCGCTGTCGCCTGAGACGATCACGATGGTGTCAATGTGCGTGAGCGTGAACAGCGATTCCATGACGTCAATCACCAGCCGTATGTCGGCGCGATTCTTGCCGCCCTGCGGCTGGTTGTAAGCATAAAGCTGCACCAGTTCCATCGCGTTCTCGCGTACGGCGTCGCGGTGTTTCGACAGCCGCGACCAATCGCCATAAGCGCGCTTGAGCGTGATGCGACCCTTTTGCTGAATCGCCCGTAACAACAAACCTAAATCGAAATCGCCGAAGTGATTGTCGGCGCTAAACGCGATGTTCTCGAAATCAATGAAAACGGCAATCTTGGGAATCGTTTCAACCATTATGAAAATTAAGCAGGGGTGGATTATGGGTTAATAGCGTCTGGGGTGAAGATGTCACTTAACCGGCAACGGAAGCCTGGCAACAAATCCTCACAAACCAACTCACTGTCGTCGGGGAAGGCGATGATATTGGTGTGTGAACGATAAATCGTGATGGTCTGGTCTTCGGGCGTTACTTGCCAGACTTGTTTGACGCCTGCGTCAAGGTAGTCATTCAACTTTTCGCGCACTTTGTAAACCAGATCGGTAGGCGAAATCACTTCGATGGCGATGTCCGGCACGATAAACCATTTAGTCTTAGGCTCGCCTTCAAGTGGAATGCGCGCGACAGCAAGAAACGCCAAATCAGGGACACGCTCACGCGAGCCGATTTGAAAGGACGCTTCAGGGTAAAGGCGGCCTATCGGGTTAGCCACAAGATAAAGAACGAGTTTGGCGAAGATTCGACCGCAAACCCCGCTGTGTTGTGCGCTAGGCATTTCTTTTACCTCCCATTGACCGTCAACGAATTCATAACTCCGCTCTGAGTCGAGGGTGACTTCGGTGGGAGCTTCCATGACTTCAAGAGTTGCTACTGCTTGCATGACTTTTACCTCCGTTTACAAATTGTGCTTGCTCATTTCATCCGCCAAATAATGGCAGGCGCGCGCCGTAATCGCCATCATCGTCAACGTCGGATTCTGGCAACCTTGCGACGCGAACGCCGCGCCGTCGGTCACGAACACATTCGGCATATCCCACACTTGGTTATAAGCGTTCAGCACCGACTTTTTGTGGTCGCTTCCCATGCGCGCGGTGCCGACTTCGTGAATGCAGAAGCCTGGCGGCGCGGGGTTGTTGCTGGCGTAACTCACCTTGAATCCGGCGGCTTCGCCCAATTCCTGCGCAGTCGTCAGCGCGTCTTTCGCCATGGCTTTTTCGTTCTCGCCGTGGCTTGCCGTGATGTGCAACGTAGGAATCCCATAAGCATCGAGCTTGTCGGTGAGCGCGACGTGGTTGCGATGTTCGGGCAGCATTTCGCACCACGCGCCCAGACTCCAGGCGATTTCGTTGGGAGCTTCGCGTACGAGCTTTTTAAGTTCAGGGCCGAAGCCCGGCGCGCGTTTAGCGATAGCGTAGGTGTAGCCCATCTTCACACCGCCCTGCATGCCGTAACCGCGAATGAAGTCTTTGTGTTTCTCACGAATGTTGCGAAAGCGCGGCACGTAAATGCCGTTGGCGCGTCCGTCAGAAAAGTCGTAGGCCATGCCTTTCAACTTTTCGACGATGCCGCCCGCGCCGATCTGGAACATGTGATCCATCAGGTAATGCCCCAACGCGCCTGACGAAGCGCCGATGCCTTCAGCGAATTGCCGCGATTTCGAGAGCATTAAGATTCTCGTGCTTTCCAACGTCGAAGCGCACAGCACGACGGTCTTGGCAAGGTATTCCTGATCCTGCTTGGTGTTTTGGTCTACGACGCGCACGCCTTTGGCTTTGCCGGTGTTGGGGTCAACGATGATTTCGCGTACGACTGAATGCGGGCGCAACGTCATCCGTCCCGTCTTGGCGGCGGCAGGCAAGGTCGAACCGTTGCTGCTGTAATAACTATGCGTGTCGCATCCGCGATCGCAGTGTCCGCACCAGTGACAAGCGGCGCGGCCTTGATGCGGGCGCGTCAGAATCGCCGCGCGTCCGATGATGACTTTGCGGTCGTCCCATTTGGACTCTACGCCTTTTTTCAATAACTGCTCGCCGCAGGTCAGCGCCATCGCGGGCAGGAAGTTGCTGTCGGGCAACTGCGGCAGGTTTTCATACGAACCGCTGATGCCGACGAAATTTTCCACTTCTTCATAGTATGGCGCGAGTTCGGCGTAACTGATCGGCCACGGCTCACCGTGTCCGTCACGCGCAGCTTTGAAATCGTAATCGCTCAACCGATATGACTGCCGCCCCCACGTCAACGAACGCCCGCCGACCTGACGACCGCGAATCCACCAAAACGGTTTTTCCTCGGGCGTCGAATAAGGATTGTCTACGTCATCAACAAACAGGTGGCGGCTGTATTCGTTCGCCGCATAACAACGCGATTGAATCGGCTGGCGCGGCGCATAAGTGTCACGTTCGGCGAGGCCGCGATATTTCAGTTCATAAGGCTGCGTCAACATCCGGTAATCCTTCGCCGGGTCAATGTTGCGACCGGCTTCGAGAACGAGCACGGACAGCCCGCGTTCGGTTAGCACCTTGGCCGCCCATCCGCCAGTTGCGCCGGAACCGACCACGATTGCGTCATAAACTTTTTGCGATGCGGCTCGGCGTGCCGATGCCCGTTGTTGTTGCGCCATAACGATGCTCCTTGGATTTTCGTTGAAAGTTGAAGGGTAAGACGCGGGCAATCTAACGTATGCCGTTCTGACTGTCTACGCTCTAAATAGTTAAGCCCTGGCTCCTGTTGCGCTGCGGCGCGACTTCAATAAAAGGCGCAAGCATCTCGTTGAGAAACCGTGCGGCGCGTCCGGCGATTTGGGCAAATCCGCTTCTATTCATCGGTTCCGTTGGACGAAGCCGTTCCCATTTTAACTAGGAAGGTTTGAATTTCGCGCGCCGCTAAATTCAAACCGGCAATCAAAACGGTGTTGCCATTCACTGCCGCTACGGGGTAAGCAATGCCGGTATGGTTGGCGCTTTTTTCTCGGACGCCGGTTTGCCCATCGAATGCGCCCCATACGCTGAACGTTTTGGCATCGGCGTCATCCCATGCGGCGAATAACGGATTGCCCAGTCCGCCTGCGAGGTGAACGTGTTTGCCGATATGTTGCGTGGCATCGAGCGTCTGACGCGACGCATACGTTTTCCCACCGTCGGTCGAACGCGAAAAATACAAGCCCGGCTTGGCCTCGCCGCCCATAAACCAGACAACGACGGGATTGCCCATTGCGTCGAGATTGAGGCTGGGGCCAGCGACGGGACAGCCGTTCACTTCCCATCCGTCGGCGCTGACCGGCACGGGCGTGAAGGTTTTTCCGGCGTTGACAGAACGCGCGACGATGATGTCGCGCATCATCGGGCCGGAGTTGGGTACGGTGCGGTAAGAAAGAAACAGCGTGCCACGCGCGTCAACCGCCAGCGTCGTGCGACAACACTCGCATACGTCAGACAGGATGCGGTAATCGTGCCCGAACGATTGGCCGCGATTGGTTGAAACGCTCATCCAGATTTCTCCGCCCCGGTCGGCTTTGGTCTTGCGGCGTTCGTCAATCCACGCAACGTAAATGCGGCCTTGTCGGTCTACCGTCATAGATTGAAACGCATGACCAACCGGTGGCGCGGCGGCGTCAGAGTTGAGCGTGAGTGCTTTGCTAAACGTCTTGCCGCCATCTGTTGAACGCGCAAAACGGATGTTGCCCTTGCGGCCTTCGCGTTCGTTCGCCCAACAAACATAG
>JABFSD010000456.1 GCA_013140935.1 Acidobacteriota bacterium | reverse complement strand
CCTTATCTGGGGATTGAATTCGCAGCATATCAAACCATCTGGCGACTCGCCGGCGTAGACCACCTGCATTGCAATGGCTTGCGCAACAAGTTTTGGGAGCCGGATGAATCGGTGATCGCTTCGGCACGCGCTTGTCTGACGCCAATGTTTGACGACCAGCCCTGCATCGCAATGCCGGTGATTGCTTCGGCGCAATGGGCGGGGCAGGCGGCGGATACCTATCAACAACTGGGCTGCGCCGATTTAATGTACGTTTGCGGCGGCGGCATCGTCGCGCATCCTGACGGCATCGCGGCAGGTGTGTTGAGCGTAAGGCAAGCGTGGGAAGCGGCGATGCAAGGCGTGGCGTTGAATGACTATGCCATTTCACACGAAGAGTTACGGCGTGCCTTGAAACATTTTGGTTAAAGCGGCGGCTTGTGGGTCTGCCGGTATTGCAGCGGCGTCAGGCCGACGAGCTTGCGAAAGGTGAGGCCGAAATAGCTTTGGTCGCAAAAGCCTACGGCACAACTGATTTCGGCGAGTGGCTCTTCGGTGGTGGTGAGCAACAGTTGCGCTTTGGCGATGCGAAAGTGATTGAGATAGGCGACGAACGATTGTCCGGTCACTTGCCGATAGAATCGCATGAAATGCGAACGGCTCAGACCGATTAACGCCGCCGCATCCTCAACCGTCAGGCTCTCGGCGTAATGGCGCTCAAGGTGATCGAACAGCGGTTGCAACTTATCGAGCGAATGTTGCCGCTGCAAAAAAACCGCCGCCGTGCTTTGCCCCGCCGCATAATGATTCACGAGCGACATCAAGGCCATTTTCAGATAAGTCTTCGCCGCCAGCCGCGCGCGTTGATCAGTTGCGGGTAATTCCTGATGAATGCGTTTCATTAGCCCAAACACCTCCTTCGGCAAACCCGTCGCTGCGCCAATGACGTGTGGAAACGCTTTATTCTGTCGCAGAAACGGCGTCAGATAAGCCTGTTCGTCGCCGTGGGGGTCGCCGTGCGTGTTGATGGATGCGACGGCTTCGGGGCGAAAATAAAGTGCGACGGCGCGCATTTGCGCGCGGCGAAATTCGCGCAGCCGGTGAAACTGCATGCCGCCGATCACCAGCAAGTCGCCGCGTTTGAAAGCATAAAACTGTTCCTGAATTTGATAAGTCCCCGTGCCTGATTCGACATACAACAACTCGCAATAATCGTGGCGCGTCATTCTCAGGTCATGATGCTTCCCCTGCTGGTCGCCGAAATCGAAAAAGCGCACATCCACCGGCAAGGCCGTGGCGAACGGCCAAACGTGTAAGCCGTCCGCCGTGATTTGCGGTTCGACGACCGAATATACATCTTCCCAAATCGGCATAGCTATCTCGCTACTATTCTTATACCGGAGCAGATCATCGTTATAGAAATTGCAGGTAAAATGGCTCTATCATGAATCACGATCTATTGACGGAAGTCCTTTTCTTATATTTGCTGGGATTACGCAAGAACTAATCATCAAAATTACCGGGAGTCATGAAACTCTGGCGACGGAGTTTTGCATTAAAGCTACGCGGTTTGATTGCGACCGACGATTCACTTGTTGCGCAGCTCAATCAACACAGCTTTCAATCATGCTCCAGGCCATCCATTGACTTCAGAACAAAGGAGCTTACCCATACAATTCAGACACTCTCTCAACGGCACAACGTTGCTGGCCGCCCTCTTGGTCGCATTCTCAGCCATAGCTTGGGCGCAATCGTCCACCGCGACGCTTAATGGCACGCTCACCGACGAAGCCGGTGCGGTCGTTTCCGGGGCCACGGTCACGCTGACCCAAATCGCCACCGGACAGACGCGCACGGCAGTTAGCAGCAACTCCGGGTTCTATACCTTCCCGCAAGTGAAGCCTGATAAATATCGCTTGAAAGTCGAACGTCAGGGTTTCGCGCTGCTGGTGCGCGAAGAGGTATTGTTGCAAGTCGGCGACACCGTCGTGCTCGACCTGGCGCTCAAGGTGGGCGGCGTAGGCGAAACCATCACCGTCACAGGCAACGCCGCGCCGCTACTTGAAACCGGTTCGTCTTCGTTGGGCGAAGTCGTCAATAGTCGCACCATCGAATCGCTGCCGCTTAACGGTCGCAACACGATGCAACTCGTCGCGTTGACGCCGGGCGTGAGTACGACGCGGTCTTATCGCACGTCTACGTTTGGCAGCGGCGCGATTCAGAGCAATGCCTTTTCGGCCAACGGCGGACGCAACGTCGCCAACGAAATTATGGTGGACGGTTCGCCGCAAGTGGTGATGGGTTACAACCAACGGGCGTGGGTGCCGAACCCCGACGCGACGCAGGAATTCAAGGTGCAAACCAATGGGCTGTCGGCTGAATACGGTCGCACGGGCGGCGCGGTCGTCAATCTCGTGACGCGCAGTGGCACCAATGAATTTCATGGGACGCTGTTTGAATTCGTGCGTAACGACCTTTTCGACGCGAACGGTTTTTTCAACAACCTGAATGCGCGCGCCAAAGCGCCGTTTCGTTTCAATCAGTTCGGCGGCACAGTCGGCGGGCCGGTTTGGGTGCCGCGCGTTTATAACGGCAAGAATAAAACGTTTTTCTTTACCAATGGCGACGACGGCTTGCTCGCGTTGATCGGGCAAAGCATCAACGCGCAGGTGCGTTCTGACTGCGTGCCTTATTCGGCGCAATGGAATCTGAATCTGCAATACGAATTGCCCTCACAGATGCTGGTGGATGTGGCTTATGCGGGCAACGCGGGCGTCAAACTTTTGGCGAACGCGCAACTCAATCAGTTGACGGACGACAAGCTCGCGCTCGGCGCGCAACTGAACGCCGTCGTGAATAATCCGTTCTTTGGGGTGTTTTCGGCCACGTCGCCGCTCGGCGCGCGCACGACGACTCTTCAAGGTTTTCCATCGCAACAACTCTAGGCAAGTTATGAACAGAACCATCCAAACTTTATTCTTCATCGCGCTGGCTTGCGCTGTGATCAGTCAGTCCGCGAACGCACAAGCACAACTGCCGCGTTTGAAAGTCAGCGATAACCAACGCTTCATCGTCACGACTGACGGCAAGCCGTTTTTTTATTTGGGCGATACGGCGTGGGAATTGTTTCATCGCACGACGCGCGCCGAAGCTGAGATGTATTTGAAAAACCGCGCCGCCAAAGGCTTCACGGTGATTCAAGCCGTAGCCCTCGCCGAACTCGACGGCCTCAACGACCCTACGCCACAGGGCTTTCGTCCGTTGCTCAACAATGATCCAACCAAGCCGGACATGAAAGACGGAGCCAACAACGACTATTGGGATCACGTAGATTTCATCGTCAAGCGTGCAGCCGAGTTGGGAATGTATATCGGCTTTCTGCCTACGTGGGGCGACAAATGGAATCGTGGGCGCGGCGCGGGGCCAGAGGTTTTCAATCCGCAGAACGCGGCGGTTTACGGCGAATGGCTGGGCAAGCGTTACAAAGACGCGACGAATATCATCTGGATTCTGGGCGGCGACCGCGCGCTCGAAACCGATACGCACAAGGAAGTGATTCGCGCGATGGCGCAGGGTTTGCGCAAGGGCGATGGCGGCACGCACCTGCAAACGCTGCATCCGCGCGGCGGCGAAGGTTCGTCGGCACATTTTCATAACGACGATTGGCTTGATTTCAACATGCGGCAAAACGGCCACGTCACCGAATTCAACGGACGCTATGACAAGACGCGCGAAGATTACGACCGCACTCCGATTAAGCCCGTGCTGGATGGCGAGCCGATTTATGAAGATCATCCGGTTTCCTTCAACGCCAAAGAGCGCGGCCATTCCGTCGCGACAGACGTGCGGCGGCCTTTGTATTGGGACTTGTTCACGGGCGCGTGCGGCCACACTTACGGACATCATTCCGTGTGGCAAATGTGGAAGCCGGGCCGCAATCCGATCAACGCGCCGCTGATGAGTTGGGCTGAAGCCCTCGATCAACCGGGCGCGGCGCAGATGCAACACGGTCGCCGCCTGATCGAATCGCGGCCTTTCGTGACGCGGGTTCCCGACGATTCATTGATCGTCACGCACAAGCCCGATGCCGTTGAGATTCCCACCGCAATGCCCGGCGCAGGCTTGAAACGTTTCGTTGCGACGCGCGACAGCGAAGGCAGTTACGCGATGGTTTATGCGCCGACCGGACGCAAGTTCAAAGTCAATCTGGCGAAACTCAGCGGCGCGAAAGTGCGCGGCTGGTGGTTCAATCCGCGCGACGGCAAGGCGATGTTAATCGGCGAATGGGCGAAGACTGACGCGCGCGAGTTCATCACGCCTACGCCGGGCGAAGAT
>JABFSD010000564.1 GCA_013140935.1 Acidobacteriota bacterium | reverse complement strand
GCCTTCGGCAATCCAGCGATGCGCGGTCGCGCGCGCTTCGGCATCGCAGCAATCGGCGACGGCGAGTACCAAATTCAAATCAGGCGCTTCAGCTTGATAACGTTTGAGCGCTAATTCAAAACCTAATTTAGCCGTAACTGCGTAAGGCCGTCCCAACAACATCACGACTGCGGCGGTATCAAGTTGCTGACAAAAATCAGTGCAGGCGCGCAAGGCTTTGACCGCGAAATGATGAACCGGTTCGCACGCGCTTTCGGCCAACAGGTGCAAGAGTCCCGCCGGATGAGCTTCCCACGCGCGCGGAAAGGCTTCTTCGCGCACCGGCGGTTCAGGGTTGCCGGGTTTGTAGTTCTTACGGCAACGCCACGCGATGGTGTTCGGCTTGAGCTGATAACGCGGACTGTTTTGATAAAGCACGTGATTGAACGCGACGTAACCCGCAAAGCGATCCCAATGCACCGTCTCTGTCGCAATGCTCCGCCACGTCGTTCGATCTAATTCGTAATGTGTTGCTTGGCGCGTCTCTTGTGCATCGGCGTCGGTGAAGGGAAGCAATACGCCGACCGCCATTTTCACGTAATCGCCATCCTGCAATTCGCCCAAACGCCGCAAGGTACGCCAGACGCGCTGACGCAAATAGCGCCGTGTGCGGTCGCTGTAAGCAAACTTCGTATCAGGTTTGGTCTGCTCGCTTTTCGGGCCGCTGACGAATTCGCCGTATTGAATCGCTTCTTTGGCGCGCGGGTTCTCGTGCCAATTGCGATACATCGCGCGCTCTTTCTCGAAGCGATAGGCGAGCAAGCCGAACACTTCAGCATCGCGGCGATATTCGGCGGCTTTGAGCAAGTGGCGCAGTTGCTTGAATGTATTCGGACGCAACGGTGCGGTGCGCGCGAAATGCAATAACGCAGGGCGCACGTGTTCGTTGTCTATCAGATAGAGCGTTTCGGTCAGCGCCATCCGCTGCGCTTCGCCGCCAGCGATGTATTCAAAGAAAAATTGCGAGAACCGTTCGGCTGGGCCGTTGACCGCGAGCGCTTGCAAGCTCACCGGCAAATCTTTGATCCATTCGGCTGCGACTGAGGCGGAAGACGCGGCGGGCGATAACTTGCGCACGGCTTCGAGCGCGATGGCGCGTACGTGCGCAGGTCGCGCGGCGTCATTCGTCAATAAACCCAACGCTGAAACTGCGCTCGCATCACCACACCAACCCAACGCCCACGCGCAGCAATAATCGCGCAACGCATCGCCGCTGCCGATGTAACGCACGATCAACGGCGCTGCGGCTTGCAGTTTCAATTCGCCCGCGCGCCAGATCACGCGCTCGATTTTCCATTCGCCGTTTGGTTTTTGCAGGTGCTGCAATACGGCTTGCGCGCGCGCGTCGCCGTCGGCCTTCGGCTGAAGCGCCCTGACCGGAATCGGCGCGGCGTTGATCGCGTCGGCACTGACTTCGCGGTAGCCCTTTTTAGTTTTTTCTGCGAGCAAGGCAGCAGCGATTTTTTCGGCTTCGGCTTGCGCGACGGCGCTGACGGTTTTGCTACCTTCTTTCAACTGCGCGCCGCGCCGTCCGTAACGAAAGTTCACCACATACGCGCCGACACCGACTTCGCACAGGTCTACTTCGTAAACCTTGTCGGACGTGCCTTCGCTAAAATGCAGTGTGGTGCGCTTAATCAGTTTCATGAAACCAATCGGGTGTTTCTAATTTTTTTGGAGATGCTGTGGCTTGAACAGGAAGTTTTTCTGTCAGCCACAGCAATATACCGGAAGTGTTGCGATTACGTGCAGCGAAAAATTGTGTAGAACGAATTTTTCTGAATTCATAAAGAGATGCCTACCCCATATCGTGCAGGTAGCGGAAATGCAGTTGGTAAAAATTTCCTTCGCGCTGCAGTATGACCGCTTGTCAGACACACTTTCCAGCCCTTTTCAGCCGGTGACGGGTCAAGCAAAAAAATCTTCTAACTTCGCGGAACAATTCAAGATGAGGGGCGTTTGCCGCCCCTGACGGATTCACCGAAGTGCTTCCTGCTGAAAAACTTGCCCGCTGTTTTTAAGTTTTGTCGGCATCGCTCACAACGAAAATTTAAGGCGCTTCACATTCACACAGAATCCTTCTTCTGAAATTCTTTTTAGTAAAAACTTTTGATTGCCGCCTGCCCTCGCGGAAATCTGTAGTCGAGTTGATTGGCGATGAGTGCATTAAGTCTCAGTACAAGTTTTCCTGAAGTCGGCGGAAGTGCTGAGGCCCAAAAAGACCGGGTGGGCAGAAACGGTTCGGGTGTAAATTCTTACGTCGAGCCTTATGCTCATCGCATGTTGGATTATCAACAACTCGACGATCATTCCCTGATGGCCGCCATCAAAGAAGGCGACCATGCGGCGTTTGAAGAAATCGTACGTCGCTATCAAGACAAGATCACCAATCACATTTATTACCTGCTGCACGATTACGAAACCGCCGTAGACATTGCGCAGGAAACTTTTATCCGGCTCTTTCAACACGCTGAACGCTATCGCGCCGATTTCAGCTTTTCGACTTACATTTACCGCATTGCGCAAAACCTGGCGATTAGCGTGATTCGCCAACGCAAGCGGCGTGGCGTTTTTCAAATGCCGTTTTTCACGTCCGACAAAGACGGAGACGAAATTGAAGTCGAAATCGCCGACACGCGCATCATCGCTCCTGAAGATTTGATGATTGACGATGAACGGCTGCAAGCCGTGCGGCGCGCGATCACTACGTTGCCTGAAAATTATCGGATCCCTTTGGTACTGCGCGACGTGGAAGAGAAGAGTTATGAAGAGATCGGCGAGATTTTGAATTTGCCCGACGGTACGGTGAAAAGCCGCATCAATCGGGCGCGCAACCTGCTGAAAGAAAAGTTGCGCGAGTATTTGTAAGAAGCATCCGTAACACGAACCCCTGCTCGAAATCGTTCGAGGCTCTTAGTGGAGATTACACACAATGACTTGTGAACAAATTAGAGAGTCAGTTGAAATAGTTAACGTCAGCGAAGCCGCTGCGCATCACGCCAAAACTTGCACCGCTTGTCGCAAAGATATGGCGGCAACGGCGAAGTTGGTCGGTTTGCTCAATACGCAACCGCAAGTGAAAGCGCCCGCTGATTTCATGGCGCGCCTGCAAATGCGTATGGCGACCGAAACGGTCAATGAAGACGCACGGCTCAAGAGCTTGTTGCAAGCTGTGCCTGCCGTTACGGCTCCGGCAGATTTCTCCTTCCGGCTACGCGCCCGACTTGCGCAACACAAAGCGCAGGAAAATGTCAGCAACCCGCTGGTGTGGTTGCAGAACTGGTTTGCGCAATCGTTTAGCTTCAGATCCGCTGCAACCGCAATGGCCGCCGTTGCCTTGATCGCCATGTTCACGACGATGCAATTGCGTCAGGGCGTTTCAACGCCTGAAACGCAACCTGCTACTGCTGAGATTGCCAGCCATCGCCCAGCGACTGTGCCTGCTCCTGTGTCGGTGATGAACGCATCGCAGGCCTCTGTCAAAATGATTCGCACGGCTCGTCCGGTTTTTGCGGCGGCTTCAACGAAAGCTCTTGCTGCGACTCCGGTGAAGGTTGAGATTGCGCCTGCGCTGCCTGCTGAAATGGCGGTGCCCGCACTGTATAGCCCGCAATCCAAACAAATGGCTCCGCAGCGCGAGGGTTATTTTGGTCGGGAACTGGCGAAAGTCATGCCCGCGCAAAAAGCCGAAAGTGAAGTTTCTGTTTTTTAACGCCGTGCCAACGCAACCTTAGAGTTAAAGAGCCGCAAGTGACCCGCGTGTTGCCTGCGGCTTTTGGCTTCTTTACTGAGATTCTTTTCATTCCTTTCACTCCCCTTTCATTCTAGTGCAGATGATGTTGTTGCGCGTTTTTCTGGTCATCAGTTTTTGGTTGCCGCTCAGTGCCGATTTGGCGGCGCAAGGCACACGTCGCATCAACCCGATTCACATTCCGCGTCGCAACCCCAACATCACCGAACCTTCGCTCAATCCCCCGATGAGTGATAACCCGATGCCGCCTGCCGCGCGTTTTCAGGTGCCGGTCGGACTGGTTCACGTACATCAAACGGTTGATTTGCCGCAAGGTGACGCCGCCTTGATGACGCTTGATGGAGAGCCTTTACCTGCCGCCACCGTCAAGAACGTGACGCTTGGTATGGTCGTCAGTGGCGACGGCTTGATTGTCGCGCGTTTGGTGGGCGTATTGCCGAGCCAGCCGCCCCGCGATCTGAAAGTTTATGCCGCCGATAACGGCGGTCGTCCGCTGACAGCACAGTTTCTAGGCATGGATGCCGT
>JABFSD010000995.1 GCA_013140935.1 Acidobacteriota bacterium | reverse complement strand
GGCCGATGGAAGAGGGCAAATATGAAGTGCTGTTGCGCACGCAAGGCGAATTTCAGGACGTAAAAGAAATCAACAACGTCATCGTCGCCACGCGCGGCGGCACGCCGATTTATTTGCGCGACGTCGCCAAGATCGAAGACACCCACGAAGAGATTCGCCAGATGGTGCGCATTGACGACAATCCCAGCGTACGCTTTTCGATTCGCAAACAATCAGGCAGCAACACTGTGACGGTGGCTGAAGGAGTGCGCGCCGAAATCGCTCGGCTCGAAAAATCTTTCCCCGACATCAAAGTCTTTCCGATGTTCGACTCGTCGCAATTCATCACGAAATCAATCAACAACCTGAACGATTCGGCGATTCAAGGCGGCATTCTGGCGATCATCGCGTTGCTGCTGTTCCTGCGCAATTTGCGCAGCACGATGATCGTAGCGATCTCGATTCCCATCACCGTCATCGGCACATTCATCTTGATGTATGCCTACGATTTCACGCTCAACACGATGTCATTCGGCGCGCTCGCCCTCAGCGTAGGCATGATCGTAGACAACGCCATCGTCATCATCGAGAACGTTTTCCGTTACCGCGAGAACGGACACTCGCACGCCGAATCCGCCGTGCTGGGCACGAGTGAAGTGGCCGGCCCGTTGGTCGCTTCGACGCTGACTTCGGTGGCCGTATTCGTTCCGTTGCTATTCGTCGGCGGACAGAGCTGCATCATGTTCAAACAGTTGGCCTGGATCGTCGGATTCTCGCAAATCTTCTCGCTCATCCTCGGGCTGACGCTCGTGCCGGTGCTGTGTTCAAAATACCTGCGCGTCAGAAAGCCGGATGAAAAGGGCGGCTTTCATCCGCTGGCGTGGCTCGTGCGCATCAGTGGCAAAATGCTCGATGCGCTCGATGAAAATTATCAACGCGCGATTCATTGGTCGTTGATGCATCGCAAAACCATCATCATCGGCGCGGTGTTGCTGTTCGCGGGCAGTCTCGCGCTCGCACAATTCATCGGCGTCGAGATGACTCCCGAAACCGACGAAAGCGAAGTCCGCGTCAGTCTGGAACTAGCTGCCGGCACGCGCGTCGAAGTCACCGACGAACTCGCCAAACGCTTCGAAGGCATCATTCGCAAAGAAGTCCCCGAAACCAAACACATCATGAGCGAAGTCGGCGGCGGCGGATTCATGTCGTCTTCGATGCACACGGC
Organism: Acidobacteriota bacterium; assembly: GCA_013140935.1. Lineage (GTDB taxonomy): Bacteria > Acidobacteriota > Blastocatellia > RBC074 > RBC074 > JACPYM01. The sequence continues at coordinate 3,117 of JABFSD010000995.1, read as the reverse complement.
TGATTTGAGCGTTCAGTTGATTGACAAAGCGCAACGCAAACGCTCGAGCCAGGACATCGTCAACGCGCTGCGTCCCAAGCTGAACATTCAACCCGGACTGCTGGTGCGCGTGCGTTCGTCGAGCAACAACATGATGATGAACCGTCGCGGCGGTGGTGGTGGTGGCGGCGAACGTGTTTCGGTCGAAGTGCGCGGCTTCGACATGAAAGTCGCGGGCGACGTAGCCAAGCGCATAAAAGACATCGTGGACGGCATTCCCGGCATCACCGACTCGCAAGTCAGCCGCCGCGAAGGCTTCCCTGAAATGCTCGTGCGCGTAGACCGCGATAAAGCGGCCTCCCTTGGTCTAAATGCTTCTGACGTAGCCGATACGCTTGAAACCGTCATCGGCGGACGCCGCGCCAGCCAGTTCCGGCAAGAGGGCGAAGAGTTCAACATCCTCGTCCGCCTCAACGAACAACAACGCGCCAACATCGCGCAACTCGATCAAATCACCGTCGTCACGCCTTCGGGGCAAGCCGTACCCATCGGTAATCTAGTCGCCGTGCAACGCCGCGAAGGCCCCGTCTCGATTGAACGGCAAGACCAGGAACGCATGGTTCGTGTCACCGCCGGTTACGCGAAACGCGATCTCGGTTCGATCATGAAAGACATTGACGAACGGCTGCGCGGCTTGAGCATGCCGTCGGGCTTTTCGATCTTTTACGGCGGCGAATATGAAGAGCAGCAAAAGTCGTTCAAGGAATTATTGTTCGCATTGGTTCTCGCCATCGTGCTGGTTTATATGGTGATGGCGGCGCAATTCGAGTCGCTGCGCGACCCGCTGATTATTTTGTTTTCGATTCCATTGGCGGCGATTGGCGTGATCCTCGCGCTCTTCCTGACCGAAACGACGTTCAATCAACAAGCCTTCATCGGCACGATCATGCTCGCGGGCATCGCTGTGAATAACGCCATCGTGCTGATTGATTACACCAATCTGTTGAGAGAACGCGACAAGCTGTTGCTGCGCCACGCAGTTGAACTCGCCGGACGTCGCCGCTTGCGTCCGATCCTGATGACGACGCTCACCGCTATCGTAGGCTTGTTACCGATGGCGCTCGGCATTGGCGAAGGCTCTGAAGTGCAATCGCCGATGGCGCGCGTGGTGATCGGCGGTTTGACGACTTCGACGCTGATTACGCTGCTGTTCATCCCGACGATTTACACCATCATCGAAGAACGCGGCCACCGCAAAGCAGCCACCACCGAATCTGAATTCGAAGGCTCGCCGCAACCGCTGCAACCCATCGGCGCTGACTAAGCCAAACGCATCGAATAAAAGTTGGCAAAAGCCGTAGCCGATTTGTTACTGAACCGGCTACGGCTTTTTTCTTTGTGCCACTTTTCTCGGCTTGTTCATCAAGCCGCGTATGTTAGGATTCTTTCGAAAAGCTGATCGTAGTGACGACTTCAGTTGCTCCGCGCCTGTGTGAAGCGAGAACGACTGAAATCGTTACTACGGTCAAATCATCATATGGTTTTCAAACAGAGACTGGGGGTTAGCTTTGACAGACGAAATCACCAAAAAAATGAGCGACAGTGAGAAACTTGATTTCATCATCAACGCAGTTTCCGACCTCAATCGGCGAATGTCTGCGATTGAGGAACGCCAGACGGCACTGGAAACGTTGGTGCAAAATCATTTGCAGGATACCCGCCCAATTTGGGAAGCGGTATTACAGCAGTTAGAGTCAGTACAACAACAGCAACAGGTGCAGCAAGAGCAACTCACTCAACTGCAACAAAGCGTAAAGCGCATTGATCAGAAACTCGACTTTATCCATCGAGATTTTATCGAACTGCGTGCCGATGTTGGGCTGTTGTCGAAACGTGTAGACGTACTGGAAAACCTGCGCCAAGCGGCTTGACGACAAATAGCCGCTGGTCGTCCAAACAAAACTTATCTGTCGCCGTTTATCGAAAGCGCGAACCCGAACCGTTCGCGCTTTTTGCTGCCACCACTAATGATACAACAGAAATGTTGTACAACGGTTTTGTTGTATATGCCGTCACGCTACGCGGCTGATTGTGGGAACCCACAATCAAACTCAGCGCAACACACCTGAACTCAACCGATGCTTCCCACCGAACGACTGTAGCTCCGCGCGTTAGCACGCCCAGCCAAATCAACGACACTGCGCGCGATGCTGACCTTGCTCAAAAACAACCCAATCTGGCTGGGTGGATTCGCTGCCTTGCTCATCGCCGCCAGCCTGATCGGCGTATGCGCTTTCGATGCAAAGCCTGCGCAACGTTCGCCGTTGATTCATCCGCTCGCTATCGAAGACCCCAGCGGCAAAGCGTTGGCGAACTTTCATGCGGCGCTCGCTAACCTGCCAGCCGATGAAGCGACGCCGCTCACGCGCATCGTGCATTACGGCGATTCGCACATCGCTTCGGAATGGTTCGCCGCGCCGTTGCGGCAATCGTGGCAACAGGATTTCGGCGTCGTCTATGAAAACTTCGGCGTCAATGGCGCACGCGCAACGCGCGCCTTGCAATGGGATTGGGCGTTACTCGCCGAGCAATTCGTCGGGCAACCGCCCGCCTTGATCGTGGTCGCTTACGGCACGAACGAAGCGGGCGACGAGTTGAACCTCAACGCTTATCAGCGAACGTTCACCGAAGTGTTGCAACGCTTTCAACAAGCCGCGCCGCAAGCATCGCTCTTGGTGTTGGCTCCGCCTGACCGCGCCCGGTGGAGCAACGGACGCTGGCAATCGTTGGCGACGCTGCCCGGCTTGATCGAAACGCAGCGCCGCGCGGCTTTCGCGCAAGGCACAGCCTTTTGGAATTGGTATGAAGCGATGGGCGGCGCAGGCGGCATTCATCGTTGGCGCGAACAGCAACCGCCGCTCGCGCAAGCCGATCACGTACATCTCACGGCAACGGGCTATCGGCTCGTAGCCCAAACGCTTTACGACGTGTTGCGCAGGCAATAGCACTCGTGGCACGGGCGGGCAGCCCGTGCCACACCCAACGTTATGTTATTCACCCAGGGAAATTATCTTTTGTTTCTGCTCGCCGCATTTTTCGCGTACTGGCTCATCGCCGCGCGCACGTGTAGATGATCGA
>JABFSD010000883.1 GCA_013140935.1 Acidobacteriota bacterium | reverse complement strand
GTCATTCAAAGCAATTTGCAGCAGGCTGCGATCATTGGCGTCAACTTCCAAATAAATAACATCCACCTTGCCGTCGCCGTTGAAATCACCCAAGGACTTGGTACCACGAGGCAAGACTTGCAACACACTAAATTTCCCCGCCCCATCGCCTTTGAGCGAGGCTACGCCATTCCACAACAAATCCTGTTTTCCGTCGCCGTCTAAATCGGTGACGTGGATTGGGGCTCCTACGCCGTAAGCCTCAAGTGCCGCTGGCAAGTTAAGCGGCGCGCGCCATCCGCCTGTGCCATTGTTCAAAAAACTAAGCCGCGCGGCGTGCCGCTGTGGCCTAGCACTACGTCGGGGAAATTGTCGTTATTGAAATCACCTGCCGCCAAGCCCGCTACTTGCAAGCGTGTGGGCAACGCGGTGGCTTGTGGCGCAGCAAATCCGCCCGCGCCGTTGCCGAAAATGAGCCAGAGCTGCGCGCGAATTTCGCCTGCTTGCGTTGCTGCTTCGCTCAAGGCCGCCAGGTCGAGGTTTCCATCACGGTTGAAATCGGCTGCGGCGACGCCAGAGATGCGCGCGTTAAATTCAGTGAGTATGTTGAAACTCAGTGGTGTTAAGGGAGCGCTCCAAGCGTTGCCCGTTTGGCCGAGAAAAAAATATAGCGACACATAATTGTTTTCTCCGCCCACCGCGACCAAATCAAGACGACCGTCTTTGTTGAAATCACGCAGTAAAGATTGCGCCGTCTCGAAAGAGCGTAACCCGCCGTTGGACGCACCCACCGGCGAAGGCGTCGTCGGTAAAGACACAGTTTGCGCTAGCCCCGTCAGGCTGAACGTCGAGCAGGCGTTGAATTCCTGATAGATCGTGAAAAGATTGCCGCCCAACGTCAACGTTCCCTGCCGCGCGCTGACCGTTGGCATCACCGTATAACGAATCGTCGTCGTGCCGCTGCCGCTCGCCGCCGTATTCAAGGTGATCCACGGCACGTTGCTGCGCGCTGTCCAAGCGCATTGTGCATTCGAAGCCGTCAGCGTGAGAACTCCTGTGGCACCAACCGCAGGAATAATTTGCGTCGGTTGCGGCAAGGAAAAAGTGCATTGAGCGGCTTGCGCGGATGAACGACTGAACGGCATTGTCCATAGCAAACCCAAAACGGCGGCGACATTAACAAGCAAAGCGAAAATGATTCGACGTGACATAAAGCTGGCTCCTTTGCGGACGGACATTCAGAAGAAAGGGAAAGTCGTGGGTGGGGCGCGCAGCATAAGCAAAAGGCGCGCAGAAGAAAACTTCGCGGCGCGCCTTTTCGGAAACTGCACTTTGCTTTGCGTTACTCGGCAATCAGCATCTTCGCAATCGTCTGTTTCTGCATATTCGACGTGCCCTCATAAATCTGGCCGATCTTGCAATCGCGGTAAAATTTCTCGACCGGATAATCTTTCACGTAGCCATACCCGCCGAATAAATTCACCGCTAACGAAGCAATTTCTTCAGCGACCTCCGACGAAAACAATTTCGCCATTGCCGCTTGTTTGATGAAAGGTTGTTTCGCGTCTTTTAACCGCGCCGCGTTGTAAACCATCAAGCGCGCGGCTTCGAGCTTGACCGCCATCTCAGCGAGTTGGAACTGTACGCCTTGAAAGTCCGCGATACGTTGGCCGAATTGCTTGCGCTCTTTCGTATAGCCGAGCGCCGCTTCATAAGCGCCTTGTGCCAAGCCGACCATTTGCGCGCCGATGCCGATGCGGCCTTCGTTCAAAGTTTCGATAGCGATTTTGTAACCCTTCCCGATTTCGCCTACGACGTTTTCTTTCGGCACGACGCAGTTATCAAACAGCAACTCACACGTAGACGACGCGCGAATCCCCAGCTTGTCTTCTTTCTTGCCGACGGTGAATCCGGCGAAGCCGCGTTCGACGACAAACGCCGTAATGCCCTTGTAACCTTTGCTCAAGTCAATGCTGGCGAACACGATGAAGATGTCGGCTTCGTTGCCGTTGGTGATCCACATCTTGCGTCCGTTGAGCAACCAGTGGTCGCCTTTATCCTCAGCGCGCGTCTGCAAGGCGAATGCGTCAGAGCCGGAACCGGCTTCGCTCAGACAATAAGCGCCGACCGTAGCAGCACACAGACGCGGCAAGTATTTCTTACGCACAGCATCGCTGGCGTAATTCATAAACGCATTGATGACCAGCGTATTGTTTACGTCTACGCACACGCTGAGGCTGGGGTCTACGCGCGCGAGTTCTTCGATGGCGAGGCAGGCCATAAAAAACGTACCGCCCGATCCGCCGAACTCTTCGCCCGGCTCAATGCCCATCACGCCGAGTTCAAAACATTTTTTGAGAATCTCGGGCCTGAGCTTTTGCTGCTCGTCCATCTCGCGGACGTAAGGTTTAACTTCGGCTTCGGCGAACTCACGAACGCTTTTGGCGAACATCTGTTCTTCTTCATTCAAGACGGTCAATGGTTGCGCAGTATATTTCTCAGTTTGCATTGGTGCTGGTGCCACAGGGGTTTTGCTCCTTCGATGATTGGTTATAGCGGTATAAGTGAAGACTGAATGGTCATTCATTCAGCATCTTATACGAGACCAAATCGCTTTGTCACAAGACGCTTTCCGTTCATCGGATACAAGGCGTAAAATCCGCGACAACCGCAGTTCACCTAAAAATCTGATTCATCCGACTGGAGGCAAAATGACCAATCGCAGAGACTTTCTGAAGACATCCGCAATGACCGCCGCCGCTACGCTATTGCCGACGGCTTCATTCGCCGCACCAACTGTAGGCACGCTTAAAAAATCAGTACTCATCAACATGCTGCCCAAAGAGATGAGTTACTTAGATAAATTCAAACTCTCGATTGACGTAGGCTTTGAGGGCATTGAGATGCAAACCATTCTCGACCCCAAAGAAGGCGACGCCATCAAAGAGGCGGCTGACAAAACCAAACTCAAGATTCATTCGGTGATGAATATGGGACATTGGGATTGGCCTTTCTCAAGCCCGAACCCCGAAGACATCAAGCGCGGCCACGAACGCATGGAGGCTTCGTTGCGCAACGCCAAACTGTGGGGAGCCGATTGCGTGTTGCTCGTACCCGCTGTCGTCAATCCGAAAGTTACGATTCCTGATGCGTGGAAGCGTTCGCAGCCGGAGATTCGCAAGCTGATTCCGCTGGCGAAAGAACTCGGTGTCGTCATCGGCATCGAACCGGTTTGGAACAAGTTTTTGCTCACGCCTTATGACACGGCGAAATATGTGGACGAATTCAAGAGCCAGTGGGTCAAAGCCTATTTCGACGTAGGCAACGTCGTAATGTATGGCTTCCCGCAAGAGTGGATTCGCGCGCTGAACAAACGCATCGTGCGTTTTCACATCAAGGACTTTAAGTTCGATACGCGGCAGTGGGTTCCGTTGCGCGAAGGCAGCATTGACTGGAAAGAGATTCGCACCGCCATCGGCGAGATTGGTTATAACGGATGGATTACGACGGAAGTCGGCAAGAGCAGTCCGGCTGAACGAGAGATGACGCACGAGGCTTGGCTGCGCGAAACCAGCAAGCGCGTAGACCAGATCATTGCCGGAGCATAAAACAATGGGAGGTATGGGAGCGATGAGAGTTATGGGAATGCCGTTCATAACTCCCATCGCTCCCCTATCTCCCATCATTCATACCTGAGTGCCTTAATGGGGTCTACCTTAGCTGCCCGCAGCGCCGGATAAATCGCAGCGATCAAACTTATCAACACCGCAAATAAAATCGCGCCGCCCGCCAGATACCAAGGGATTGAAAAGAATTCGACGATGCGAAAGTTCTGTCCCGCTTGCTGTGTGATCCAGCGATTGGCGAGTACGTTGGCGATGCGGTCAATGCCCCAGCCGGCGATGACGCCGAGCGCGCCGCCTAAGAATCCGATCAAACTGGCTTCGACAAAAAAGATGCGCATGATTTCGCCGTCGCTGCCGCCGATGGCTTTCATGATGCCGATCTCGCGCGTCCTTTCGCGGATCGCCATAATCATCGTATTCGAGATGCCGAACGAAGCTACCAGCAAAGCAATGCCTCCGATCAACGCGAGACTCGAATTGATGATGAGAAAGATGCGTTCGATTTCTTCGAGTTGGCTCGTTACCGAAAAAGCGCGAAAGCCCATGTTATTGACGAGTTCGCTAACGGGTTTGATTTTACTGGGGTCGGCAACGCGGACTTCTACGGCGCGATAACCGGCTTGCCCCGCGAGCGTATCGCCCATACGTTCCATCGGCGTGAGATTGGCTTCGCGCAAGCGTATGGATTGTGCGAGCGGTACGTAAATATTTGAGTTGCCGAAGGG
>JABFSD010000212.1 GCA_013140935.1 Acidobacteriota bacterium | reverse complement strand
CCGCCTGGCGCTCCAGACCCACCTGCGGCGGCTTGCGGCTCGTTTTTCTTACAAGCGGTAAAACTGAAAAGAGCCAGCGCCAACAATAGCCCTAAACTCAATGGTCGAATACCAAAATGCTTCATAAACCTCACGTCCGAAAAAATAATGATTGCGTATTTGTAGCCTTAATGACGTATGCGATGATGACCGCGTTACTCAAAATTTTTGAGCGGTCATACTCCCATTCCCCAACAGTGAGGTCAAAAGCATGTTTATCAACCGGTTTTATCGTTTCATTAGCGCGTGTGCGCTGGGCATTAGCGCGTGTGTATTCGTCGCTTGGTGTTTGGTGGCGTTGCCCATAAGTCACGCGCAATCAGAAAAGCCCTTTCTGACGGCTGAACTCATCTTTCCGCTCGAACACTGGCACAACCACGCTTCGATGGTGGTTGAATGTCCGAACGGCGACTTGCTCGTGTGCTGGTTTCACGGTTCGGGCGAACGTACGGCGGATGACGTGAAAGTCGAAGGCGCACGATTGCGCAAAGGCGCACGCACGTGGTCGCCGCGTTTCACGATGGCCGATACGCCCGATTATCCCGATACGAATTGCACGATGTTTATTGATCCGCAACAAAGGCTCTGGCTGATGTGGCCTACGATTTTGGCGAACACATGGGAATCGGCGCTGATGAAATACCAGATCGCGTCGCGCTATCAACAAGACGGCGCTCCGCAATGGGACGTGAACGAAGTCCTGCATGTCACACCCGGCGAAGACTTTGCCAAAGCCGTCAACGCGCAAATGGATGAATGGGAAAAGACGCGCGTGCCTTCGCCCGAAGCGCCGAATGAAACGTTGACCGCTTACATCAAACGCATGCGCCAACTCGCGGGCGACAAGCTCGCGCGCCGGTTGGGTTGGATGACGCGCGCGCATCCGTTCGTGTTAGACGGCAAACGTTTGATCGTACCGCTTTACAGCGACGGCTTTTCGTTTTCGTTGATGGCTGTGACCGATGATTGGGGCAAGTCGTGGCGCGTGAGCAATCCGTTGATCGGCGGAGGCAACATTCAACCGAGCATCGTGCGACGCAAAGACGGTTCGCTTTATACCTTGATGCGCGACAACGGCCCTGCGCCGAAACGCTTGCATCAAAGCGCATCGCGCGACGGCGGACTCACGTGGTCGCCCGTGACTGACAGCGCGCTGCCCAACCCCGGTGCAGGCGCAGAGATCATCAATTTGCGCGACGGCAAGTGGGCGCTGATTTATAACGACACCGAACGTGACCGCAACCAACTCGCCGTCGCGCTCTCTGACGACGAAGGCCAAACCTGGAAGTGGAAACGCTATCTCGAACAAGACCCGCCCAGCGCAGAAGCCGGACGCTACCATTATCCTTCGATCATGCAGGCGCGCGACGGTTCGTTGCATGCGACTTACAGCTACCACCTCAATCGCAAGGATTTAGAAAAAGACGCCGAAGGCCGTCCGCGCGCCAAGACAATCAAGCACGCGCATTTCAATGAGGCGTGGGTGACGGAAGGGAAGTGATGAGTCTAACGCGTTCGTAGTTCCGCCTTTAGGCGGGGCATCACTTACGCGAACACGCCCGCCTAAAGGCGGAACTACGAACGCGCACGCCGATGTATGGATAATTTTTTATTGCACGCGATTGCGAATGAGTTGGCCGAATTGCTGACGGGTATGGTGATCGGCAAAGCTTTTCAGATCGGTACGACCGATGTGCGCATTGAGGTGCGCGGGCGCTGGTTGGCAATCTCAACCGACCCCGCGCGGCTGGCGTTGTATCTGACCGATGGCAATTGGAAAAAAACTGAAAGCGAAGCGCGTTCAGACACGACTTTTCCCGCCTTGCTGAAAAAGTATCTCAGCGGCGCGCGCATCGTCGGCGTAGAAAAACTCGGCTACGACCGCGTGGTGAAATTCGACTTGCAGGCTTTCAACGAAGACGGTTCGAGCGTCGCGCGGCAACTCATCGTCACCCTCATCGGACGCGCCGCCAACGTGATGATGGTCGAAGCCGGTCGCGTGATTGCGAGTTTGCGCGAACGCCGCGATGAAAATGCTTTGTATGAAGACCCAGCGCCGCCGAAAGACAAGCTCGATCCGTTTCAGGTTACGGCAAAACAACTCGCGCAACTGATCGCCGCGAGCAATGGCGACGTAGCCGAAGCCGCACACATTCATCTGTTGGGCGTCACGAATCTTTATGCGGCTGAACTCGCGCATCGAGTCGTAGAACAAGATGGTATCTTGTTCGAGTCTCAAGAGAACAAGATACCATCTTGTTCTACGGCCCTAACCGAATTGCTCGACGAACTTTTTAAGGTTGCGCCGCAAGCTACGATTTATTCATCGCAACCGCTCGCTGAGTTGCGCGAAGCCACGGGCGACGAAGCTCTGACTGCCACGCTCGCGCCGATTCTCTTGCGGCATTTGGCTTCGCAACATGCCGCGACCTTTCCCAACGCCAACGCAGCAGCAGATGCCTATTACAGCTTGCTGACGGCGCGGCGCGCGTTCGCGGCATTGCGGCAATCGTGCCAGACCCATTTGCAAACGCGGCTCAAAAAACAGCGCCAACTGCTCATCAATCTCGAACGCGAACAGGCGGCTTTCGTACGCGGCGAGCAACATCAGCGTTACGGCGAATTGCTGCTCGCCAACGCGCATCAGGCGCTGAAAGAAGGCGATACGTTTCTCGTCACCGATTATTACGACGAAGCGCAAGCGACGCTTGAGCTTCCTGCGCTGCAAACGGCGACCGTGCAGGAATGCGCCGAACGCTATTTCAAGCTCGCCCGCAAAGCGCGCCACGGCATCGCCAGCCTCAATGCACGTTTGCCGCAACTGCGCGACGAAATCGCACTGCTCGAAAATCATCTTGAACAGTTGCCGCAACAAACGCGGCTTGATGATCTGACGGCGTTCGCTTCCGTGATTGGCTTGCGCCGCGAAAAGCGCCAACTGCCAACCACGCCGCACAAGCCTACCGCCAAAGCACCGAAGCTCACCGGCGTCCGTCGTTATCTCTCGACGGACGGCTTTGAAATTCTGGTAGGCCGCAGCAATACCGACAACGACCATCTCACCTTGCGCATCGCCAAATCGCACGACCTCTGGTTGCATGCCGCCGATTACGCCGGCTCGCACGTCGTCTTGCGCAATCCGCAACGCAAACCCGTTCCGCCGCAAGCCTTGCTTGAGGCCGCGCAACTCGCCGCCAAGTTCTGCCAAGCCCGCACTGAAGCCCGCATCGGCGTGAATTATTGCGAGCGAAAATTCGTGACGAAACCCAAAGGCTTCGCGCCGGGTCAGGTGCGACTGTCTTCGTTCAAAACGATTTTGGTAGAACCGAAAGAAGCGGGCGAGCGCGTGATGGAGTAATGGGGCGCACCGTTTAGAGTACCGCCTTTAGGCGGAATCGGAGGCTTTAGCCGACTTGCAAGTCGGCTAAAGCCTCCGATTCCGCCTAAAGGCGGTACTCTAAACGGTGTTCGCGTTGGCAGTCATTAGGCGATGTGCCAATATCCGCCCGCAATCATTGCTTATCCATCAGGAGAATCCCATGCGATACCACCCACGCGCTCCGCTATTCAGCAGTCTTCGCGCTGCAATTGTTGTCAGCGTTCTGCTGTTACTCGCCTTTCATCATCCCGTTCATCACAAAGTTAAAGCTGCACAACCCGCCGCGATTGCGGTGACTTCGGCGGCGAGTTATGACGTGAATGCGCTCGCGCCCGGTGCGATTGTGTCGGCGTTCGGCGCGGCGCTGGCTACGCAAGTGGGCTTTGCGAGTACGGCGACTTTGCCTACGACACTGGCGGGCACGAGCGTATCGGTCAGAGACAGCGCAGGCGCACAACGACTGGCCGGATTGTTTTTCGTATCGGCTACGCAAATCAACTTTCTGATCCCCGAAGCGACTGCGTCTGGCGCGGCAACGATCACCGTGACAGCGGGTGATGGCAAAGTTTCGGCAGGCACGTTCGACATCAAAACCGTAGCGCCTGCGATTTTCACGACCAACGCCGATGGGCAAGGCGTACCGGCGGCGGTCGTCTTGCGCGTCAAAGCCGACGGGCAACAGATTTTCGAAAACGTAGCGCAGTTCGATGCGGCGGCGGGGCGCTGGCGTCCGTTGCCGATTGATCTTTCTCCGGCGGGCGATCAGGTGGCGCTTTTGTTGTTTCTATCGGGCGCGGCGCGTGCGGCTGATACGAACGGCGACGGCAATCGCAACGAATCCGTGCGGCCGTTGTTGGGTGGCGTAGAAACGACGCCGCTGTTTTTGGGGCCGCAAGGTAACTTCGCCGGACTCG
>JABFSD010000367.1 GCA_013140935.1 Acidobacteriota bacterium | reverse complement strand
CGGGCTTGGGTTTTTGCTCCCACTCGGCGGCTTGCCCCAAACGCTTTTCGAGATCGCGCACGCCGGTCATGTATTGATCGAGCCGTTCGCGGTCACGCGCGCCGACATTGTTTTGCAAGCGGCGCGTCTGTTCAGCGACCGAATCCATCACGCTTTGGCCCAACGCCAGCCGCCGCACTTGCGCTTGCACTTCGGCGGGCGTGCCGGTGACGAACATGCGTTTGAAAATTTCAGAGGGCTTTTCTTCCGATGGAATCAACACACCGCCGCTCGTCCACGAAAGGCTGTGCTGGCCCGCCTGAATGTTTACGCCGAGCGTGAGCGACGGGAAGCGCGTCTGATTGCCGATGTGTTCCGCCGCAAATTGATCGAGCGAGATCGTATTGCGAAAGCCGCCGCTCGACGGATGCGGCGCAGCGGTCAGAAAGCAATTATCTGCCGGATGCCCCGCGTCTACGTCAGGGTGCGAGACGCCGCTGAATACGGTGAGTTCGTTGCGGTGGGCTTTGAGTTCTTCGAGGTAAGGCGAGAGTTGATAGTTGAAGCCTTTCGCATCCGCCGCCGGGAAAAACTTCGACGGCAGCACGCCGAGGTTGTTGCAAATCGCAAAGAAGCGACGCGGTACCGGTTTCGTTTCGGCGCGTGCAAACGTCGACCACATCGCGTCGAGCAAGGGCAAACCAAGCGCAACACCGGTTCCGCGTAAAAAGTGGCGGCGGGAAAGTGCAATCTGAGTCGAGAGGTTTACGGTTTTCATACGGGTGATCCCTTCTACAGGTATTTCGTCCCAACGACGGGTTTTGAATTTGGCGCAGTGAGCGAGTCTCGCTGCCGTGATCAGGGCGTAGGTATAACCGTCTTGCGCGACAAACTCAACTTTTTAGCCGCTGATTGAGCGAAGAAATTCAAACTATGCGTTTCTCTTTGATGATCGTGCGTTTGACGATTTCGCCATTCTCGAACCAGTGCCAGGTGCGCGCGCGATGCTCGCCGTCGGCGCTGAGTTGAATCATTTCGTAAAGCTGGTCTTGCGGATTCGCTTTGTAATGCCACGTCAGCACGATGGTCGTCGCATCCACTTCCCACGCATATCCATAGAGTCGCGGCGTATCGAACCAGATTTTGTGTTCGCGATAAGTCGCCGGAAAATCGAAAGTCTCCGTGCGTCCATCGGCCCAGGTGTAATGGTTGGTTTGCAGATAAGGATGCTCGCCTTCCGTTGGGAAGCGGCAGGTCAGATGAGACTGATGGCGGTCTAAGACATTGCCATCGTTATCAACGTAGATATACTCGCCTATCCATTCGCCTTCGTTGCGCACGAGCAAGGGCATGTCTTCACGGATTGACATAAGTTCGACTCCTGAAAATGGTGATGAATTGTTAAAGCGTGATCGTCGCTTTTGAGTTGTCATAAGGATATGACCAATGTGCAACCGCAGCAAGTGAAGGCCATCTCAACAGCAATCAAACAACGGCAAACAAAGGAAGCTAAACTTTACATGTTCGTCACGCATCTCGAATGTTCGCTCACGGGCCAGCATTACGCGGCCAATCAACTGCATAACTTGTCAGAAGCGGGCAAGCCGCTGCTGGTGAAATACGACTTGGCGCAAGCCGGAAAGCATTTGACCAAAGAACGTTTGCGCACCCGGGCAGGCAACTTGTGGCGTTACCGCGAAGTGTTGCCCGTCGTTCACGCCGCCAACATCGTCACGCTGGGCGAAGGCGGTACGCCGCTGTTGCCGGCGCGCCAGTTGGGCGCGCGTATGGGTTTGTCGCAGCTTTTCATCAAAGACGAATCGGTCAATCCCACCGGTGCATTCAAAGCCCGGGGCTTGGCATTAGCCGTCTCGATGGCGAAGGAATTGGGCATTAAAAAAGTAGCGATTCCCTCGGCGGGCAACGCGGCGGGCGCGATGGCGGCGTATGCGGCGCGTGCCGGACTCGAAGCGTATGTCTTCATGCCACGCGATACGCCAGCGGCAAATCGTTATGAGTGCGAAGTGTTGGGGGCAAAGGTTACGTTGATTGATGGACTGATTACCGATTGCGGCGCAGAGGTCGCACGTCGCAAAGAGGCCGAAGGCTGGTTTGATGTTTCAACGCTCAAAGAGCCTTATCGCATCGAAGGCAAAAAGACCATGGGCTATGAATTAGCCGAACAGTTCGCGTGGACGTTGCCCGATGTGATTCTTTATCCCACGGGGGGCGGCACCGGGCTGATCGGTATGTGGAAGGCTTTTGATGAAATGGAAGCCATGGGCTGGATCGGCAGCGCACGTCCACGAATGTATACGGTGCAAGCCACGGGTTGCGCGCCCATCGTGCGGGCCTTTCACAATGGCTGGAACGAAGCGCCCGAATTCGAAAACGCTCACACCGTGGCTTCGGGGTTGCGCGTACCTCGTGCCGTCGGCGATTTCATCATGCTCGACATCTTGCGCAAATCGGGCGGCGGAGCCGAGGCCGTCACCGATGAAGAGATGATCGAAGCCGCTAAAGAAATCGGCGCGCTCGAAGGCGTTTTCTGCGCGCCCGAAGGTTCAGCCTGTTTGCCCGTGTTGCGTCGCTTGCAAGCACGTGGCGAAGTCGGCCCTGATGACAAGGTCGTAATTTTCAACACGGGCGCGGGGGTGAAATACCTCGAAGCCTTTGGCCTCAAAACTCTGAATTGAGAAAAACGTGGTAGGGCGGGTTACTAACCCGCCCTACCGTTTGAAGAAGGAACCCACGATGAAAAAACTTGCATTGGTTATCACGTTATTTGCAACAGGAGTATCTACTGGTTGGTCGTTGGCTCGCTGGCAACAGCCTTCCGTGCAAAGCAGAGCACTACTTGAAAACGAACGGGTGGCGGTGACGGAATACAGTTACGGGGCGCAAGCGAAACGTACGCCTTACACCCGCGAAACCGATCAGGTGATCGTGTTTATAGATGACGCTGAGTACGACGCGACCGACGCGCAGGGCAAGACGCAACATAAGCTGCGCAAACGCGGCGAAATCGTTTGGCACGACAAAGGCGAAGTCGCGCCTACATTGCTCAACACCACGAAGAAGCCCTTCCGCAACGTCGTCATTGCGCTCAAATAAAAACAGCACGCGAGGGCGCGTGCGTACCAAGTAAAAAACGGATGGCAGTTGCCTGTCACGACAACCGCCATCCGCCTTCTTAAAACTGACATCTCAAATTATTTGCGCATCGCGCCCATCACCATACCGAGTACGTCATCAATCGCCGAGCCGTCGTGGTCGCGGTCGAGCAAGCCGCCGAGCATTCCCATCAACGGATTACCCGAATTCATGGTTTGGCTGGCTCCGCCCAACAATCCGGCGAGCGAACCGACGTCCATGCCGCCTTGTTGGCGATTGGTCTTGCCCAGCGCGCCCATCACGATGGGGGCAAGCATCATCAGCAAAGGGGCGACTTTGCCCATGTCCAACCCGCTGGCGGCACTGATGCCTTGTTCGACTTGCGGCTGACGGCCACCGAGGATGTGTCCGAGAATACCTGCGCCTGGGCCTCCCGATGCGCCCGAAATCAGCGAGCCTAAATCGTCAAGAATCGAGCCGTCGTGGTCTTTGTTCAAAGCATTGAGCAACGAAGCCGCGCCGCCTTCGTTGGAAGCATTATTCGCCAAGCCGCCGATGAGCATCGGCAGCGCCGTTTGAATCGCGTTCGAGGTTGTAGCTTCGTCAGCACCGATGGCTTCGCTGATTTGGCTCACCGTCCCGCCGCCCAGCGCATCACTCAGTAATCCCGTCAAATTCATAGCGAGTCTCCTTGTTGGTTGTTGATATTTGGGTGTGTCTGCCATTGCGATGCTTCACGATTGAAGCTGGCGGCGGGCAGTATACACGCGCCGCACCGCGCCGCAATACGTTGCTCGAAATTCGCGTAAAACTACGTGCCGTGCTTTAATCCACCCGCTTCAAATAAATCATAGGAACAAATCATGAACTCATCGAAAGTCTATCTGGTCGGTGCTGGCCCCGGCGATCCCGGCTTGCTCACGGTCAAAGGACGCGACGTGCTGCAACGGGCCGATTGCGTGCTTTACGATTACCTCGTCAGCGAGGCCATCGTGCGACTCGCGCGCGCCGATGCCGAAATGATTTTCGTCGGCAAGCAAGGCGGCAAAAACTGCATCACGCAAGAACAGATTCACGAGCTGCTCGTCGCCAAAGCATCGCAACACCAAACCATCGTGCGGCTCAAAGGCGGCGACCCGTTTATTTTCGGACGCGGCGGCGAAGAGGCCGAAACGCTCGCCGCCGTCGGCATCGCCTTCGAGATCGTACCCGGCGTATCAGCGGGCATTGCGGCTCCGGCT
>JABFSD010000835.1 GCA_013140935.1 Acidobacteriota bacterium | reverse complement strand
TTTGAGCCAGGGCCATCACGACCAGACAAAAGATCGTAATGAGGGAACGAGAAAATACGCGCAGCGGAATCATGCGGGACACTCCTTGCTAGACAGCACAAATAAGACACAGCAGGCGAAAAAGTTGAGAAACCTTCCGCCTGCTGTTTTGTTCACGGGTTGCGACTAGAAAATCAGCTTCAACGCGAGTTGCACGTTGCGCTGATCGTTGATTTGCGTCGGCGCGACTACGCCGAAAGTGCCACCGCCCACGGTGAGATTCGGCGCGCCGAACCACGGCGTGTTGGCGAAGTTGAAAGCCTCGGCGCGCAATTGCAACGCGACGCTTTCTTTGAGTTGAAAGGCCTTGAACAACGACACATCGAATGTCGCCGGACGGCTCGTGCGAATGTTCTTGAAGCGCGTGCTCGCCGAACGCAGCGTGAAAGCCGGTTGCACCTGGAACACCGGCGTCTCGCTTGTATCGGCGCAACTTTGCCGCGCACCTGCCACCGTCAGCGTGCAGGTGTTAAACGAACGCGTGTGCGTCGGATTAGCCAGCGTGGGATCGCCGATCAAATAAACGCCGCCCGGCATGTTAATCGGCAAGCCCGATTGGAAGGTGCCGATCGCGTTGAACTTCCAGCCACCTGCGATGCCACGCACCAACGCGCTGCTGTTTTTGAACAGCGGTAAATCATAGCCGCCGCTGATCATCGCGCGATGCGGCGCTTGATCGCCGGTGATGACCGACGCGAATTGTCCGATCGGGTCTTGCGCATTCAGATAACCGATGGCTTCCATGTTCTTCGAGAAGGTGTAGCTGAACAGGTAATGCAAGCCGTTGGTCAGACGTTTTTCCAACCGCACCTGCAACGAGTTGTACCACGCGCGGCCAATCGTCCGGCGGTCTTCGGTCAAGCCGGTGAATTGCGGGAAGGGACGCAGCAATTGCGACTGCACGATGGTCGCGCCGTTCAACGCTGCGTTGGTTGGAATCAACCCGGCCATCGGATTCGCCACTTGCGCATTTAGCACCGCCGCGCCTTTCGCTAAATCCGCCGCCGAGACCTCGTTGATGCTTTGCGCGGTGATGAGATTCCGCGTGCGGCTGCCGATGTAGGAGATATCCAACGACATCTTCCACGGAATTTCACGCTGCACGCCGAACGAGAACTGATGATTCTTCGGAATCTTCACATTGGTGTCATAAAACGTGAAGCTCTGTCCGATCAAAGTACGCAAACCCAACGAACTGCCGCTGGGACGAATCAGTCCGTTCGGATAAGGATTGCTCAGTGTATTAGCAGGCTTCAGTCCGCCATCGGTCGAGGCGACATAATCGGTGTTCACTGAAAAGCCGAGTCGCGTGCCCGGATCGAACGCGGGCAGGTAACTCATGCCATAACCGCCCCGCAACACGGTCTTTTCATTCAGTTGATAAGCAGCACCTAAGCGCGGGCCAAAGTTGTTCAGATCGCGTTTGAAAGGCAGCCGATTGTCGGTGCTGACAAACGTCAAGCCACCTTTGAGCGAAAGTCCCGGTGCTTGCAACGGACTCGCCGAGGTCTTGTCAAAGCCGGCGTTCAGTTGGTTATAACGCTCCGTGGTCGGCGATTCATAATCCCAACGTAAACCGAGATTGAGCGTCAGCTTGCGGCTCACACGCCAGTCGTCCTGAAAATAGGTGCCGTAATACAAATGCTGAAAAGCGAAGGTCGCATTGACCGGCACCGCTGCGCTGGCCGGATAGCCCAACAACAACGACGCAAAAGCATTGCCGCTCGCCGCGTCTGCTGCCAACGGATTGCGTTGCGTAAAGCCCTTGTTGAAATTGAACGTGCCGAACGACGAAGTCGGTTGAATGTAGTTGTCGCGCAGGATGCGCATCTCGCCGCCGAATTTCAGCGAATGATTGCCCAACGTCTTGTTCAGTGCTTCGGAAACCGACGACGCATCGCTAAAGGTATAGGTGCTGCCGTTACCGAAACCCAAGCCGCCCAGACTGTCATAATCGGTCATCGTGATGCCGGGGAAGAACTGACGGAACAGTTGGTTTTTCAGCGCCGAAGGAAAGCCCAACTGCGTGATGTCGAAATTGTCACCATATTGATCAATGGTGAATTCGTGACGAATGAAATTGACCTTGAAGTTGGAAACCAGCGTTGGCGACAGGCTCGAAGTCAAATCCGCTCCGCCGCCGAGATTCTTGCGGGAATGCAGGAAGAACGGTGAGGCTTCTTTTTTGTAACCCGCCAGACCGCGCGTTTCATGGCGATTGTTACGCAACCAGCGACCCGATAGTTTGTGCATATCGCTCAGGTTGTAATCTAACCGCGAAGCGAACTGATCATACTCGTCAGTGCGTGCGTTCGGGCTGTTAAAGAAATTGAAAAAGCCCTGCGTATTCCCCGCCTGATTCGGCGTTGGGATAAAGTCGAGCAACTTTTTCGCAACGGGATCAATGCGGCTGGCCGGAATCAGGTTGTTGGCAAACGCCGTGCGCGTGCAGTTATTGCCCGTGCAAGTCGTCGTCTGCGGATCATAAATCGTGATCGGTTGGCCGTTGGCTTGCAGCGTCTTCGAGAAATCGCCGTTGCGTTGATCAAGCGTAGGCACCGTGCGCGTCACCGGCGAAGGCAAACTCGATTTAATCTTTTCCCACGAGAACATAAAGAACGCCTTATCGCGTCCGTCATAAACTTTCGGAATACGAATCGGGCCGTTGATGACGAGGCCGGGTTGATTCCAGCGAAAGGCCGTGCGTTTCGCGCCCGTCGCATTGTTCTGGAAAGAGTTGGCGTTGAGTACGTCGTTGCGGAAGTAATGATAAAGCGAACCGTGCAGCTTATTCGTACCGCCTTTCAAGCTCACGTTGATCGTACCGCCGCCCGTGCGACCGAACTGCGCGTCATAAGTGTTCGATTGCACTTTGAATTCCTGCACCGCATCCGGCGAAGGCACGAACGACAGCGCGCCGATGCCGCCGTTTTCCGTTCCGGTGTTGGGCGCGCCGTCAATCAGGAATTCGTTGGAACGTTGGCGTCCGCCGTTGATCGAGATGGCGTCCATGCCGCCGTTGTCAAAGGGGCGGAACGAAATGCTGCCTTGCGACGAAGTGATTTGTACGCCCGAAGCGAGCGCCGCCAGCAAAAATGGATTGCGTCCGAGCAGCGGCAAGTCGCGCACTTTCTCTTCATCAATGACCTGCCCGCGGCTCGCTGTCGCCGTTTCGAGCAACGGCGTATCCGACGTGACGTTGACGGTCTCTGATACCGCGCCGACTTCGAGTTTGAGATCGAGTTGCGTGCGGTCGCCGACGCGCAATTCGAGATTGTCATATTGCGCAGTTTTCATTCCCGCCGCCGTGATGCTGAGGCGATATTGGCCTACGGGCAAAAAGGGCAGCGTATAAACACCCGACTGATTGGACGTCGTCGTCGTCGTCGCGTTCGTCTCAAGGTTGGTCGCTTTGATCGTAGCGTTCGGAATAGAGCCGCCGTTAGCGTCACTGACGGTTCCGACAATGGTGGCGCGGTTTTCTTGTGCCGCGACGCCCACTGACAGCAAGGAACTGATTGCCAGCATCAACAACCAGCCTAGTGGTTTTCTCAGAGCAGTCATAGGTTCTCCTATAGATGGGACGATCAAATCGAATCACCGGGTGACTCGATTCGATCTGAACAGAATGGATTCAGCAGCATGGCAGCGTGAGGCATTCTCGCGCCGCAGACGATCATCTCAGCTTCAGCTTATTGGGTGGTGTATGATTTGCCAGGAATGTAACAGTCAGTTATTTCGCGCGTTTAGCGACGAACTCTTCCGCAGCGGATTCGCCGACCTTACGCGTAAATTTTATTTCATCAGCGACGCAAAACAGACATATCAGAATACACACCAGCATTTTTTGCCTACGCATCGTGTTTGCTCCTTACGTAAAAAAAGTTGGTGACAGGCTGAATAAATCCTTACGCGCGGAGTGTAAGACGGATTCGTCTTTTTGGGAAATCGGTTGGCTCAATTTTACTATTGCCCTCTGAAATATCAGAAAGTCGGCAAGGCGCGTCAATCGGCGGGGCTGAATGGAGCCGGCATTCAAGGAATCAGCCTGATCGTCACGCGGCGTTGGTCGGCATCCGTCACGCCGTCGCAAGGCTCAGGCTCCGTCTTGGCGTTGACGTTCACGGTCGCCGTCGGCAATCCCAATCCGACTAAAATCTCGCCGACTTTGTTGGCGCGCTTCGCCGCGATGGCTTCAGCTTCGACCAGCTTCTTTCCGTTCGATAGCCACGTCGTAGCGCGATAACCCACCACTTCGATTTTTGCGGGCTTGGCGGCTTGGGCTACGCGCGCCGTCTC
>JABFSD010000500.1 GCA_013140935.1 Acidobacteriota bacterium | reverse complement strand
CAATGCGGGACGTAATTGCGCGTGGTTATAAATCTCGCCGTTGAAAGCGATCCAAACTTGCTGGTCTTCGTTGGGCATCGGTTGTTGGCCGCTGCTCAAATCAACGATGGATAAACGCCGATGCCCCAGGCCGACGTGGCCCGATGGATTGATCCAGCTTCCGGCTTCGTCGGGGCCGCGATGCGTGAGAGCTTCGCGCATCGCGCGCAACGCCGTTTCGTCTACCAGCTTATTCAGTTTTTTCGGAATCGCCGTTCCGCAAATACCACACATAAGATTGAGAATTCAGAAGTCGGAATTCAGAAGCCAGAATTCACTTTTCACTTTTCACTTTTCACTTTTCACTCATCAGGCTTTGATCGCCTTGATCGCAAAACGATGGGGATTCTGTTCCATCTCGACTTGCGCGAAGCCCGCTTGCCGCAGCGCGCGTGTCATCGCCGCCGTAGTTTGAAACGATTCGCAGCGTTTGCGATTGAGCGGGAAGCGCCACTGCTTGCCCGTCAGATGAAACGCCACGCCGTTCAACAACGCGTAGCAAAAATAGATCGTGCTTTTCGGGTTGCCCGCTTTGAGCGCGCGTCCCAGAAACTCAAACACCATTTGATAAGGATGCAGCGTGAGCCACAGATGCCCGCCCGGCGTCAGCACGCGCGAGATTTCAGCGAGCGCCGTAGGGATGTGCATATAGGGCACCGCTACGCGCGAAATCACGACCTCGAAACTCGCGTCGGCAAAGGGCAACGCCTCGCCTACGGCACAAGCCAGGTTCAGGTGCCCGTCCCTTTCGCGGTCGAGTTGCGCGTGCCCGAAGGCGACGGCTTCCTCGTCAATGTCAATGCCGCAAGCCAGCACGTCGTGATGCAAATTGCAGGCGAGCAGCGTTTGTCCCGCGCCGCAACCGATGTCGAGAATGCTGGCGAAACACGGCGGCAACGGCGGCAACGCTTTGCGTGCATCCGTGCTGGATTTGGCAATCGCCAATTCTTCGAGATGATATTCAACCGTACTCATTAACCCTTTAACCCGCGAAGCGCGGTGACTCGCTTCGCTCTTTTAATTACCGACGGCAGCAAAAACTGTTTCCCAGGTGACATCACCTGTGGCTTCAAAACGGATCGTCAAGACTTGCGCCGCCGTGCGTTGGCCGTAACAGCGCGAAACCCAGCCAGGCGTAATCTGCCAATCAGCCTCGCTCAGAAACTTGCCTGAGCCTGGCTGCCAATTGACGTACAGCATCTTCTCGCTGGGCCCGCTGCCGTGTATGACGCGCGCTTGCGTTTCGTTTTCCAGCGTCACTACGCAATCAGGCGCGAAGTGAAAATGCACGGCGTAACGATGCGCGGCTTGCGCTTCCATCTCGTCACGAATGACCAGCCGGGTCGTATCGGAAGCCGTAAAATTTTTTTTCAACAAATTGAAAGATCGTCGTTGCCTGACCGGGTCGCTCAATCGCACATAGCCGTTTTGTTGGCCCGTCACCGCAAGTTCGGCATCGCTGTTCCGGCACTCGCGTATGAGGCTTTGTGCGGTATGTCGCCACGTAAAGGCTTTATCAGGTACGGATTGCGTCTCGCCATCTACGCTCACTGTACTGTGGGAAAATGACGAACGTATTTCATTGCGTAACGCCAAATCGCCCGTATAAGTGAACGTCCCCGGATCAACCAGCCACGTGGCGCCCGCCGCCGCGAACTCGAACGAAAGCGCGTCTGAATGCGCGTGTCCGCAATTCATCGCGCCGTGCTTGCCGCTGTCTATCCAGACGTAACTGGCTTCGTCTTGCCAGCCATCGCGCATCACGTAATAGCCGCTTTCGACGAAGGCTTTGAAATCCGCCGTCGGGGCTTCGGTCTTGAGCGCGTCATAAACCTGCCAGCTTTCAGCACCCGCCAGCCAAAGCAACTCGCTCGACTCGCCTGCCACGAACTTCCAATCGCTGCGATTGAAAACGGCAGCGCCCGTCGCCAGCGTATCGCGCCAGTCATCGGTCTTGCGTGCGCTCAACCAAAGCAGCTTGCCGCCATCGTCGTCGCCGTAAAACGTCGCGCCACCGTCAGGCCGCGTAATCCACATCAAGTGTTCAAACAATCCAGCGAGCTTGTCTTTTACCAGCGTCGGCACTTCGTCAGACAGCAACCACAAGTGTGCATAAAAATCCGTCGTGTAGCGGTGGTAATAAGAAGCCTGCTCGAAATAAACGCCATCGCGTCCGACATGGCGCGGCAAGTGTTTGAGCAGAATGTCTCTACCGGTCGCGCGCCAATGTTCAGCCTGTCGCAACTCAGGCAACGCCGTGCCTACGTAAAGCAGCGCCAACGCTTCGCCCGTCAAATGCGTATTCGGGCTGAAGTAAAGCGACAGATAAGTCTCGACGTGTTGCGTTTGTTGAATCAGCGACTTGAGCATCCGTTTCAAAAACTCATTCGTCACACTTGGCGCATCAGCAAAGTAATGCAGCGCCCACAGCCAAGCGATTACGCGAAAGGCGAGTTCCAAACTGCTCGCCCAGTTAATGCCTTGTTTCGGCGGATTCTTTTCAATCCAGTCATTCACTAATTCAACAAAGCGCGCCGCGTATTTCTCATCGCCCGTCAGCCAGTAAGCCTGCCCCAACGTGACGAGAAACTGATGGCGGCTCAGTTCCCACGTGAACTTTTTATCACCGGCGAAATCGGGGTTGAGATAGTCGAGCTTGCTCCAGTGTTCGAGCGGCGTGCGCTTGCCCGAACGCGGTTCGACGTGCCAGTCGGGCATCAGGTCGAACGCAAACGTTTGTTCAAAGATCGTGAAGCGTCCTGCGCTTACGTCATCGGCCTGCGAGATCAATCGTTGCGTTTCAGCCGGGAAGCGTTCGCGCATCAGTCGTACGATTTCAGCGCGTTGCGTGAACGCAGGCGTCAGGCGCGGCGTGTCGCGCATTCGTTGGCATAACGCCGTCAGCGCGTCATTGAGCGTGCCTGCGTTAGTGAGCATCTTGCTCAACTGCGCATCGCTCAGCTCAGCGCAGCCTTTGCCCAACAGTCGCTCCTGCCATTTCGCCAGTTCTTGTCGTCCGCGCGTCAGCCATTCGTGGGCGCTCTTGTCGCGGAGCTTATGCAATTTGTCCCAGATCATCTTTTGTCGGTGCGCCTGCGTCCTCGCAGGCAGGCCTTCTCATCAAGCGCAATGATTCCGAAAGGGCTAACTCCCCACGCGTGCCAGCGAGGACGCAGGCGCACCATTTTATTTTGCGTTTTCTTCCAGCCGCTTCAGTGCGGGCAGGAAATTTTCCAAAGGCACTTCTTCCGCTCGTTCCGCCGCTTGCCACGCGCTCAAGCGCAAGGCGCGTTCGACTTGCAACGAAGGAGAGTGGCTATCGAATGACAACAAATTGTCGGGGCGCGCGAGTTCTTCGAGCCGTGCGACGATGGGCGAACCGCCGAACCAGCGCGCTTCGAGCCGTTGGCGCAAATGCAACGCCGGACGTTCGACCAGCCAGTAAGAGAGCAACGCGGCGAGGAAGACGAATCCTAGATTTTGCGGGAACGCCGCGAACCATTGCTCGTTGTGGCGATTCAGAAAAATCTGTTGCCACAGATAAAGCGAATAACTCATTACGCCCAACCACACGAGCGGTTTGGCGTTGAGACAGCGTCCAACGAGGCTTTGCGAATTTTGAATCGCCCAGTCTACGCACAGCGCCGCGCAAATGTTGATGACCGTGTGCCCCAAAAAGAAAAACGACAGCGGATGTTCGTGCGTAGCGTTTGCCAGCACGGCAACGAACGGCACGGCGAGCATCAGGCGCGAGTGCAGCACCCATTCATAGAACGCACGCACCGGATGCGGCCATTCGTCTTTGCCCGCGAGCAAACAGCCCATCGCCAGCGCATCGGCGACTGTCTCGAACTGATGCCCGATGCCGGCGATGCGTTCAGGCCAAAGCCAGAAGAGCAGCATGCGAAACGCCGGACAAAGCAATAACAACAGCCCTGCCGCCGTTAGCCCTTTGCGCCAGCCCACAAAAATCAACACCGCAGGCCACAGCAAATAAAATTGTTCTTCGACTGATAATGACCAGGTATGCGCGAGATTCCAGTTGCGTTCGAGTTGATAGTTCGAGGTGTAAGTGAAAGCGTAGGCGAAATCAGTGAAGGTGAGGTTAAACCAGTTCTCCCCTTGCATCGAAAGCTGACTCAGCAATAGTACCAGCAGAAAAGCGTAATAAGGCAAAAAGATGCGCAGCGTGCGTCGGAAGTAAAAGCGCCAGAGGTTGAGATGTTCCGTAGCGCGCACTTCCCGCATCAGTATGCTCGTGATGAGCAGGCCGGAAATGACGAAGAAGAAACGGACGCCCAATTCGCC
>JABFSD010000633.1 GCA_013140935.1 Acidobacteriota bacterium | reverse complement strand
TCGTCGCGCATCAGGGCTGGAAGGGCGCGAAGGAAAAAGGCGTGATGCGTTCAGAAGGCAAAGAATATGTCGTGCAGGACGGCGATGTGATGCTGTTTCGGTTTAATGTCTGACGTGGCGCAGACTGAAGTCCGCGCTACGTCTTGGCCTCACCCAATCGAATGCCTGCACGCGCTTTGAATTTCATATCATTCAGAATCAGATTATCAATCAGCCGCGTATCGCCGAAATAGACCGCCAGCGAAATGATCGAAGCCTTGTCTTTCACGTCATCGAGCGGGTCTAAGTGTTCGGTGTCGGTCACCGCGATGTAATCAACGCGCGCCAACGGTTCGGCGTCGAGTTCTTTGCGCATGGCTTTGACGAGTTTGCCAGCATGGCGTTCGCCCTGATTGAAAAGTTGTTCGGCAGCTCGCAAAGCGCGCGGCATGACGTGCAAGGCCTTGCGTTGTTCGGGCGTGAGGTGAGCGTTGCGCGAAGAAACGGCGACGCCGTCGGCTTCGCGGACGATGGGCGTAACGATAATTTCGACGGGCGAGTGCAAATCGCGCACCATCTTCTTGGCGATGATGGTTTGTTGCGCGTCCTTCTGTCCCATAAAAACGAACTTGGGATGGACGAGATTGAAATAGATCGTCAGCACGGTGGCTGCGCCGCGAAAGTGATCGGGACGTTGCGCGCCTTCGAGTTCGTGGTCATGTACTCCGACCTCGACCCACGAGGCGAATCCGTCGGGATACATCTCGGTTTCGCTGGGCGTGAAGACGTAATCAACGCCGAGCGGTTTGAGCGTTTCCATGTCCTGTGCGAGATCGCGGGGATAGGCGCGCAAGGCGGCTTCGGATTTGAACTGTTGCGGATTGACGAAGATGGTAACGATGACGACATCGGTCATCCGTTGCGCTTCACGAATCATTTGCAGATGGCCTTCGTGCAGCGCGCCCATCGTGGGAACCAACCCGATGCTCTTGTTCTCGGCAGCCAATTTGGCCGCCACTGAACGCAAGCGCGGAGCGCGAGTGATAATTTCCATAAAGCAGTTACTCCTGCTTCTCTTGTTAGTGGTTAGTTGATAGATAGAACGTTTTGAGGAACCTGATTATACGCTCGCATCATCAACGAACAACTTGATATGTCATAGCGAAAAGTCATCGCACGATGACGAGAAAACATCGCCATCTGCGGTGAGGCGTAGAACAAGATGGCATCTTATTCTACGCCTCACTGAACCCATTCCATGAAAACAAAAACCGCGATTGACCCAACTTACGCCGTCGTTTCTGCCAAAGGCATGCAACGCATTTACGCCGGACACCTGTGGGTCTATCGCAGCGACGTAACGCAACGCCCGCGAGTCGAGAGCGGCGCAGTCGTGCGCGTCGTAGATCAACGCGGACGTTTTCTCGCCGTTGCGCATTTCGGCGAAGAAACCGAAATCACGCTGCGCGTTTTGACCACGCAAGACGAAGCCGTTGACGCCGCATTCTGGCAACGTCGCTTGTCGGCGGCGCACGAGTGGCGCAAGAAATTCGTAACAGACACCGACGCCTATCGCGTCATTCACGGCGAAGGCGATTTGTTGCCGGGTTTGATCGTAGACCGTTACGGCGATTGCCTCAGCCTGCAAACATTGACGCGCGGCATGGACGCGATGAAACAGCAATGGGTCGCGTTGCTTGTTGAACAGTTTCAACCGCGTCTCATCGTCGAACGCAACGACGCGAAAGTTCGCCAACTCGAAGGGCTGCCGATGCTGAACAGTTTGCTTTACGCGCGCAACGGCGACCTGACGCAAAGCATTCCCGAATTCACGATCACCGAAAACGGTTTGCAGTTCGCCATTGATTTGCTCGAAGGCCAAAAGACCGGCGCTTTTTTAGATCAACGCGAAAACCGCGCCGCCGCTCGTGCTTACGCATTTGGGCGCGCGTTGGATTGTTTCAGCTTTCACGGCTCGTTCGCGTTGCATTTGGCGCAAGCCTGCACGCACGTCACCGCCATTGACGTATCGGAACCCGCCGTCGAACGCGCGCAACGCAACACTGAGTTGAACGGATTGACGAATGTCGAATTCATCGCAGGCAATGTGTTCGACAAGCTGCGCGATTTGGAAGAGGCGGGAGCGAAGTTCGACACGATTGTGTTAGACCCGCCCGCCTTCGCTAAAAATCGCGGCGCGTTGGATGGAGCTTATCGCGGATACAAAGAAATCAATTTGCGCGCCTTGAAACTGCTCAACGTGAGCGGCGTGTTGATTACGTGTTCGTGTTCTTACCACGTGAATGAAAACCTGTTTTTGCAAATGCTCGCCGAAGCCGCGCACGACGCGCATCGGCAAATCCAGGTCGTTGAAAAAAGGACGCAAGGCCGCGATCATCCGATCTTGCTGACCGTGCCTGAAACTTATTATTTGAAGTGCGTGATTTTGCGCGTGCTGTAAACTTCCCACTAACCACTGACCACTATGAAAACTGACCACATCTCCCCTAACGATTTACACGGCGTATTTTCTGTTCCACCGCTCGCGCGCAACCACGATGCGCAGCGCAGTTTGAACTTCGCCGAAAACGACAAGGTCGTCCGGCACATCGCTTCAGGCGGTGTGACGCGCTTTTTGTATGGCGGCAATGCCTTTCTCTATCACATTTCGCTGCGCGATTTCGCCGCGTTGCTCGAATGGATGGCGAGTTATGACGAACCTGATTACTGGATGATTCCGAGCATCGGCCCTTCGTTCGGACGTGCGCTCGATCAAGCCGAGTTGGTGCGGAAGTATAAATTCCCTACGACAATGGTGTTGCCGTGCGCCGATCCGCGCGATGCGGCGGGACTCGAACGTGGCATACGCGAAATCGCCGATGCGGTGGGAACGCCGCTCGTGCTTTATCTCAAAGACGAAAGCAATTTCGGCGCGGACAAAGAAGCCGGTCTCGATGTCGTAGCGCGCTTGGTCAACGACGGTTTGTGTTCGTGGATCAAATACGCCGTCGTGCGGCAAGACCCGCGCGAAGACGCTTATCTGAACTCGCTGTTACAACGTGTCGCGCCCGATCTCGTCGTCAGCGGCATCGGCGAACGTCCGGCGATTGTGCATCTGCGCGATTTCGGCTTGGCGGGTTTCACGACGGGTACGGGCTGTCTGGCTCCGCGCGAGTCGCAACAGATTTTAGAAGCGTGTCTGGCGCAAGATTGGGCGACAGCTGAAAAGTTGCGCGAGCTTTTCCTTCCGCACGAAGACTTACGCGATGCGTGGAGTCCGGCGAAGGTGTTACACCACGCAACGACCCTGGCGGGCATTGCCGAGACGGGGCCGCTGTTGCCGTTCCTATCGCCGCTCGGCGAAGACAAACTGAAAGAACTGCAAACCGTCGCGCAGGCATTGGTGCAACGTTAATTGCACTGCGGCAGAGGACAAAGAATATGCAAATCACGCAACGCAAAATCAGTGGGATCAACATTCTTTGTATCAGCGGCGAATTCAGCGCGCAGCGTCAGCCGCAAGTTCTGTCAGAGACCGTGAAGGAGTTGGTGGCGCAAGGCGAACGCCTGTTGCTTATCAACCTGAAAGACTGTTTGCGCATTGACAGCATGGGCCTGGGCGAAATCGTCAAAGCCTATTCATTGATCGCCGCGCAACAAGGCGCACTCAAACTGGCTGAAGTTCCCTTGCGCTTGCGCGGCCTGATAGTCGCCGCCAACTTGATCGAAGTGATCGAGATTTACGAAACCGAACGCGAGGCTATCAACAGCTTCGGCAATTAAGGATTTGTTCAGAAATAAGTCGATCAGACGCATCGTTTAGAGTACCGCCTTTAGGCGGAATCGGCGGCTTTAGCCGCCCCGTGCGGCGCGTAAACGCGCCGATTCCGCCTAACGGCGGTACTCTAAACGATGCGCCGCGCATAAATGATCACCGCCAAAAACATCAGCAAGGTCACCCCGGCAAGCAACGCACCGCGTTGTGCGGCGGGCGCGACATAACGCATCACGATGCGATGTTTGCCCGCTGGTACGATCACGCCGCGCAACAAATAATCCGTCGCATAAATTCTCGTCGCGGCTCCATCCAGCGTCGCGCGCCAGCCCGGATGAAAGACTTCACTCACGACTAATACTGTCGGGCGCTCGGCCTCGGTCTCAATCACCAAACGATTCGCATGATGACGAACGATGCGCGCTTGCGCCCCTGACGATGACGCAACGTTTTCCTGCAACGCTGCGGGCAATGCGGTGGGCGCGATTTCGAGCAACGCGGTTTGCCGCCAATCCGTAACGGACAAGCTTTCGCCTCGCACTCTTTGCAGAGCAGTTTGCGCCGTCACGGCTTCGGCGCGCGGCGCGAGCCAGACACGCGGCAG
>JABFSD010000799.1 GCA_013140935.1 Acidobacteriota bacterium | reverse complement strand
AGTCCACGCTACGTTCGCAGACTGAAGTCTGCGCCACGTCAGACATTAAACCGAAACAGCATCACATCGCCGTCCTGCACGACATATTCTTTGCCTTCTGAACGCATCACGCCTTTTTCCTTCGCGCCCTTCCAGCCCTGATGCGCGACGAAATCGTCGAACGAAACCGTCTCGGCGCGAATGAAACCTTTCTCGAAATCGCTGTGAATTACGCCCGCCGCTTTGGGGCCGGTGTCGCCTTGGTGAATCGTCCACGCGCGGACTTCTTTCTCGCCTGCCGTGAAATAAGTTTGCAAACCCAACAGCGCATAAGCCGCTTGAATCAGGCGATCCAGTCCGGCTGACTCGATGCCCATTGACGCTAAAAATTCGGCGCGTTCTTCTTTCGGTAATTCGCTGAGCTCGGCTTCGATCTTGGCGGAAAACGGTACGATCTCGGCGTGTTCGCCGCTGGCATTGATGGCGGCGCGCAGTGCTTTGACGTGCGGGCCTTCTTCGTTGCTCGTTAATTCGTCATCGCTCACGTTCGCCGCATACAACGTAGCTTTCGTCGTCAACAACGTCAGCGTTTTTAACGCAGCCATCTCGTCGGCATCAAGTCCGGCTTTCCACAGCGCCTTGCCGTCGCTCAAAAACTGATAGGCTTTTTCGAGTACCGGGATCTGCGCCAACGCTTCTTTATCGCCGGATTTGGCGACTTTCTTCGCGCGATCCAGACTCTTTTCGACCGTAGCCAGATCGGCCAGCGCGAGTTCGAGTTCGATGACTTCGCGGTCACGCACCGGATCAACCGAACCCATTACGTGAATCACATCGGGGTCTTCAAAACAACGCACGACATGCACGATGGCGTCGGTTTCGCGGATGTTGGCGAGAAATTTGTTGCCCAAGCCTTCACCGGTCGAGGCACCTTTGACGAGTCCGGCGATGTCTACGAACTCGACGGCGGCGGGCACGGTGCGTTGCGGCTTGACCAACTCAGCGAGCTTTGCCAGCCGCGCATCGGGCACTTCGACGATGCCGGTGTTGGGGTCAATGGTGCAGAAAGGAAAGTTTTGCGCTTCGGCCTTGGCCGCCGTAAGCGCGTTGAATAAGGTGGATTTGCCGACGTTCGGCAATCCGACGATGCCTGCGCGTAACACGTGATTGATGCTCCTGAAAAGGTTGGCTACGAGGCCAGTTGCGAGTTAAGAGGCAATGTAGTGGATGGCTGCGTGACTTGTCCAGTTTAGTAGCTTGTTGTTAGTGGTTAGTGGCTAGTAAGGATTCAACACTAGCCACTAGCCACTAACCACTAGCTACTGCTTTTTCTTCTGCGCTTCCATCAACAGGTTGGTCAGCTTGGTGAACTGTTCGGGCGTCAGCGCCGTCTTGATGCGAGTCTCGAGTTCGCTGTTGATTTTGCCGAGCCGTTCCTGCTTTTGTTCAGGAGTCAGGTTGGCTTGCGCATTGAGAGCCGCGACTTGTTTGCCTTGCCAGAGCAGGGTTTCTTTGATTTTGGTTTCCTGTTCGGGCGTCAGTTCGAGTTGGGCGTAAAACGGCGGCAGCCGGAAGTTGGCTTCACGCACGAGTTCGTCGAATTTGCCTTTCTGATTTTTGTCGAGCAGGTCGAATGCCTTTTGATCGAAGTCTTGCTGAACGGCGTTGAGTTTTTCCTGGCGCGCTTCGGGCGCGAGCGCGGCGTCGTTTTTGATGGCGGCAAAACGCTTTTGTCCGTCATACATCAGCCAGCGCATCTTGTCGGTTTGTCCGCCGTTGAGATTGAGCTTTTGATAGAGCGGCGGCAGTTGAATGTTTTTAACGACGGCGTCGGCTTGTTTCAACTCAGCGAGTTGCTTGCGCTGATCGGGCGTGAGCGCGTCGTTGTATTTCTTGTTCATCTCTTCGTTGATGTAATTGGTTTCTTCACGGCGTTCCTGATCGCCGTAATTGCCCGTGTGATAAAGCGTGCGCAGCTTGATTTGTTGTTGCAGATTGAGGTCTTTGAGCTTGGCGTCTTGTTCTGCGTTTAGCGCGAGCATGTCATACAAGCGGGGCAGCGCGGGCTTGGCGCGCAAACCTTTCACGTCTTTTTCGACCGAGAGCGTACGGGCTTTTTCGCGTTGATCTTTTTTGAGCAGCCCTTCCATCTCTTTCAAATAATGGCGGAAGTTCGCATTGTTTTGCGCAAAGCGTTCATTGTTCGGCAGCGCGGTATTCGCCTTAATCTCTTTTTCTTTGGCTTGATATTCCTGCGTGACGGCGAGAGCTTTTTCCTGTTTGGCGGCTTCGATTTCGACTTCATTGAAAGGAAACAGCAAGCCGCTCGCGGGTGCGGTGGCAGGTGCTTGCGCCCACACCGCGAAGGATAAGAGACAAACGAACAGCATGCTTTTCAGCACAAAGCGCACGGGTGATGTAGTCATGTTTGATCCTTGTAGAGAGTGAATTTCGGTCTATGTTTTTCGCACGAAGGTTCTGCCGCCCTTGAGCGCTCTTGAATAAAGACGCGCTCAAAGCCTGGAACCGGTGCGTGATGTGATTTGATGGCGGCTATCTTCGGCGTGGCTGAGAGTTTTGGCAAGCCTCACTTTCCGATGCGTAGCGGCAACTGCACGATGAACGGATTGCCGCGTTTGAGGCTTAAGCGAAACACGGTTTG
Source organism: Acidobacteriota bacterium (assembly GCA_013140935.1). Taxonomy (GTDB): domain Bacteria; phylum Acidobacteriota; class Blastocatellia; order RBC074; family RBC074; genus JACPYM01. Next base: position 1,719 of record JABFSD010000799.1, on the reverse strand, counting down.
CGGCAACGGATCGCCTTGCTTCAGTGTTTGCGCGGCGTTGGTGAGCGCCTTTTGTTCTGTTGTCGTGCGCGCTTGTCCTGCGCTCTTTTCGAGCTCGAGTTGTTCGACGAGCATGTTTTTGCCCCACTGTTTTTCCCACGCGGCGACCTGAGCTTCGGCGAGTTTGATCGGGCTTTCGTCGGCATTGCCGCGCGGCAGATTTTCGAGCGGCTTCGGCGTAACGATGAAACTCAACACTTCTCCGGCCAGTGCCGCGTGGGTTTCTTCGGAATGCAGCTTCACTTCAAACACATTATCTCCGCCCGGCAGTTCGATGGTGCGTCCGGCTTTGACGGCGTGTTCCTGACCTTGCGGATTGCTCGGATAAATCAAATAAGGCGCGCTCAATTTGCCGTCGGCGTATTTCTCTCGATCAATGACGTAAAGAAAACCGTTTTGCGGAACCTCTACGCTGAGGCGCAGCAACTGGCCTTGCTTGAGCGGCGTATTGGCCTGGATGCGTTGCGGAATCACTTCCTGATCGCGTTCGGCGTTGCCGACTTTTTTCTTGAGCAGGATGCGCGCGGCTTCGTCGTTGGAAGAGAGCGCACGCGAACCGCTCGTTGCTTGCTTCAACTCTTCTGGCGTGCGCATCAGCCACAGCGTTACGCCTAACGTAGCCGGTTCCGCCTGAGCAATCGTCACTGGTCGCGGCGTGACAGATTTATATCGTCCCACGCGCGGCTTGGCGTTCGTCGTGGTCGCTTGCGGACGAAACTCCGGCGGCCAGAAACGGCGCGAATTTTCTTCCTGCGCGAGAGCCGCAAGCTGGAACAATAGCGCGAAGCACAACGATAAAATTAACGAAAAAATTAAGGATACGTTTTTCATCACAGATACTTTCTGAAACCGGTGGCACAAGCTGCCGAGCTTGTGCCGCGTTATCATTTAGCCCTTTGTCTGGCAACCAACGCCTTGAGCAAGCAGGCCTCGAATGGCGTTCGTCACCATTAATGCGTTCGATTGGCAGCCGCACAAGCTCGGCAGCTTGTGCCACCTATTGCCAGTCGCCTTGCGACGTAAACGCCGCCCAATAATAAGGCGCACGCCATTGCCGTTGCCGCCACAGCGCGAGTTGCGCCGTGCGCAAGGCAGCGGCAGGCGTTTGCTTGCGCGTCAATACGCCTTGATAAAACGCCTTCATCAACTCCGCCGTCGCCTTGTCGTTGACGCTCCACAAACTGACGACGACGCGCGGCACGCCGGCATACATCAAGCCGCGCGTGAGGCCGATCAAGCCTTCGCCGCGTACCTCTTTGCCCAAGCCCGTTTGGCATGCGCTTAAGACCGCGAGTTGCGTCGCTGGCAAGCGCAAACTGTAAAGCTCTGGCGCGAGCAAATAGCCGTCCTGCGCTTCGCCTTTTTCATTCACCAGCGTCAGCACCAAACCGGAAAGCTCAGGATTCAAGCTGTTCAAAAAACCATGCGTAGCGAAATGTACGATGCGCGCCTGTCCCAACTCGTCGCCCGTTGCCGCCGCGCGATTCGCTGAAAAATCAAAATAGCTTTGCCGCGCACTTTCAGGCGCAAGCGCGAGAATCGCCTCGGCTTCGTCGCGCGTGAAAGGCAAGCGCGGAATGGTGAGCGTTGCCGAAGCCACGCCGGATTTTTGCAGGGTCTTTTTGATGAGTCCGCGCGAAACTTCTTTGGGGTCGGCAGGCTTGGCTTTCACTTCTACGG
>JABFSD010001172.1 GCA_013140935.1 Acidobacteriota bacterium | reverse complement strand
GTTGTGCCCAGCGTCTGCACCGCTTCCGTGCGATTCGAACCTGACGAATTCGGCCCCAATCCTGATAAAGACAACGCTTCGAGCGCAAAGCCGAGATCGTGCGCTGAATGAAAGCGCCGCTCCGGTTTCTTTTCCAAACACCGCCGCACGATCTTGTCGAGCGCAGGCGAAATCTTCGCATTCGTCTCGCTCAACTCCGGCGGCTCATCGCGCGTAATCGCGCTCATCACGTCCGCCACTGTAGCGCCGTTGAAAGCCCGTTGTCCGCTCAACATCTCATACAAAATCATCCCGAAGCTGAAGATGTCAGAGCGATGATCGGCTTCCTGCCCGCGCACCTGCTCCGGCGACATATAACCAACCGTACCCATAATCACACCCGGATTCGTCAACGGCTTCATCGTCTCCGCTTCCGAATCCACTGCCTGTTTGAGCGGCTTTAGCTTTGCCAAACCGAAATCGAGAATCTTCACGCGGCCATCATTCGTGACGAACAAATTCTCTGGCTTGAGATCACGATGGATGACGCCTCGTTCGTGGGCTGCGCTGAGTCCGGCGGCGACTTGCTGCGCGTAATCAATCGCTCGCTTCGGCGTAATCGCGCCCGCATTCAGTTGCGCGCGCAACTCTTCGCCCGCGAGCAATTCGGCGACGAGGTAAGGCGCGCTTTCATGCAAGCCGAAATCATGCACCGTCAAAATGTTCGGATGATTCAACGCCGACGTAGCGCGCGCTTCCTGCTCAAAGCGTTTCAACCGCTCGGCATCTTTGGCGTAATCAGCAGGCAGAACCTTGATGGCGACTTCACGGTCAAGCCGCGTATCGCGCGCGCGATAAACTTCACCCATCCCGCCCGCTCCGAGTGGCGCGATGATTTCGTAATGATCGAACTTCGTACCCGATGCAAACGGCATAGCGGCGATTCCTCTGTGCAAAAGTTGTGAGTACGATATGACAGCTAATCGTAAGTAGTTGGATTGCGCGCGCGCTCTATACCACATCGTTTGCTCGTGTGATAATCCGCGCGTTGGCAATCCCCACACAGAATTTCAGATACAGGCTTGGCACACGCCGAGTCGGATTCAATAAGGCGGCTATGGGCAAGTATCTCAATCCCTTCACTGATTTCGGCTTCAAGAAATTGTTCGGCAGCGAACCGAACAAGGACTTGTTGATTAACTTCCTCAATCAACTGTTGCCGAAACATCACCAAATCAAAGATCTCACCTTCACCAACAACGAACGATTGGGCGCGACGGCAGACGCGCGTAACGCTGTGTTCGATCTGTTCTGCATCAGCAAGACGGGCGAACGCTTCATCGTCGAGATGCAAAAGGCCAAGCAGAATTACTTCAAGGAACGCAGCGTGTTTTATGCGACCTTTCCGATTCACGAACAGGCCGAACGCGGCGAGAAATGGAATTTCAAACTCGACGCGGTTTATTTGATCGGCGTCCTTGATTTCGTATTCGCTGATAACAAAGACGATCAGGAGATGTGCCACTTTGTGCAACTCAAAGATCAGTCGAATCGCGTTTTTTACGACAAGCTGACGCTGATCTATCTCGAAATGCCGAAGTTCACCAAGACCGAAGCCGAACTCAAAACGCCTTTCGACAAGTGGCTCTATGTGTTACGTCACCTGCCAGAGTTGCAAAAACGTCCGGCGAAATTGCAAGAGCGCGTTTTTGGCAAACTGTTCAAGCAAGCAGAAATCGGCAATTTCAATCGTGAGGAACGGCTGCAATACGAAGCAAGTGTGATGGCTTATCGCGACATGAAGAATGTCATTGATACCGCAGCCGCTGACGGTGAAATCAAGGGTCTAGCCAGAGGACGAGCGGAAGGTCGTGAAGAAGGTCGTGAAGAAGGTCGTGAAGAAGGTCGCGAAGAAGGTCGCGAAGAAGGTCGTGAAGAAGGTGCGTTGAACAAGGCCAAAGACATCGCGCGCAAGTTGTTAAAAAAGAAGACGCCACTGGCTGACATCGCCGACCTCACCGGCTTGAGCAAAGACGAAATCAAATCGCTGTCGGTGAAAGCTGCCACATGAAAAACCCTCTGCGTCTGATCTTGTTCGTAATCGTCATCAGTCAGTTTGCCTACGCGCAAGTGCCTGCGCCTACGCCGCGTTTTGCCGAACAAATCGAAGCCTTTCTCAAAGCCGATGAAACGAATCAACCACCGCAAGGCGGCATTTTGTTTATCGGCAGCAGCATCTTTCGCCAATGGAAAAAACTGCCGCAGCAGATGGCTCCGTTGCCGGTATTCAACCGCGCGTTCGGCGGTTCGCGCACCGATGAAGTGTTGTTCTATCTCGACCAAATCGTGCTGCCTTATCAGCCAAAGATCATCGTGTATTACTGCGGCAGCAACGACATCAACGTGAATGCCGAGCCGGAACACATCGCCACGCGGTTCAAGCAATTCGTCGAGCGCGTGCGCGCCAAGCTGCCGCAGACGCGTATCTACTTCGTTTCGATCAATCGCGCACCGCAAAAGATGGACAAATGGAAACAGGTAGACGCGACGAACGCGATGATTCGCAGCTATTGCGAAGCCGCGCGCGGCCTCGGTTACATTGACGTGAATCGAGTGCTTTTCGATAAGCGACGGCAACCGCGTTATGACTTATACCTGCCGGATAAATTGCATTTCACTGACAAGGCGTACGAACTTTTCACGCCGATCATTAAACCGGTGATTGCGAAGGCGTGGCGTTCAATGAAAGTAAAGACGGCGGTTAAGGTGCGCCAAAAGGTTCGACCTGCATGACGTTGCTTTCAGAGGAATGCATCCTTACGCACAGCAAGCGGCGAAAATCAGGCGAGAGCGAAAAGGGGCCGCTGGTAGTGGGTGAAAGTGGTTCAGGGTATTTCACGACCAGGCGGTCTTGGCCATTCGTATTGAAGCGATGAAAGAAAATAGCATGGGCATCAATGGAGTTTTCTTCGCTGCCCAGATAATAAATACCGTCAGGCGCAGGTGCCCAGCAGGTCATGCAATGGGGCAACAGCCGGGTCAGCACCGGACGAACTTCACCCGTAGCTATCGTCATCTGCCATAAGCCGGTGGCCTTGGGATCGTCCTTGAAAAAGAAAAGCTGTTTGCCGTCAGTGGAAAACCTGAGCGACATCCCTATTGTGTTTTTCAGCACCACTTCAACGTTGCGGCTGTCAGCCACAGCAAACTTGATGAGCATGTTGTCCTGACGGGCGTAAATCCATTGCCCGTCAGGCGCAAAAACCGGATGGTAGCCTTTCACTCCGGTGGTTTTGATTTCCCACGAATTATTGATGAATGAAGCAATATGAAGCTGACCGCCGCGCAGGTCTTGAAAAACCAGTTGCTCACCCGTAGGAGACCAGTTCGCAAAGTTCGGCGAGAGTGGCGGCTGGGTGAGTTGCACTTGATTGGAACCGTCTGCGTCGCAGAGCCAAAGCTCGTCTTCGCCGGTGCGATCAGAGCGAAAACAGATGCGGCTGCCGTCGGGTGAATATCGTGGCGAGGCATCATTCTCAGTGGACGCAATTACGTTCGTCCATTTTTGCGAGACTAAATCTACTTGCCACAAATTGCGTACGCGGTTTTCGACGCTGTAAACCAGGGCGGGGTGGCGCTTGGCGATGCTAAATCGAATCAGGTCATCGCTAAAAAATTCCAGCGGCTGCAATTCGTTGTTATTGACACTCGGCCGGCGCCACAGTCGAAACTCGCCCCCGCGATTCGAGGCGAAAATCAGGTCGTTGCCCGACCAATCGAGATCGCTGATGCGTTTGCCGTCATTGGTCAATTGTCTCGGGGGTTGCGGTTCACCGCCGGTGACGGGAACCGTGAAGACCTCTTGATGTTCGCGCCGGAGGTGGTGAATGAAGCTGATGCTTTGCCCGTCGGGCGAAAAACGCGGAGCCACATCGCCGCCTTGTCTTCCTCTCGGCGCGGTCAACCGTTTTTTCTCGCCGGTCGCCACATTCACCAGGAACAAACAAAACGGCTGACGAACAGCTTCGCTATGCGAAACGACCAAGGTTTGTCCGTCGGGCGACCAGTCGAGGCGGCGGTAATCAAATCCATAATCAGGCGGCGAAAATTGCGCGACGATTCGTTCCTGTCCGGCTTTTCCGTCGTTGTGCATGGGAATGATTACGACATTCGTAACATTTTTGGAGACGCGCAAATAAGTCAGCGTGTTCCCATCAGGCGACCACACCGGGCTGCTGTAATGTCCGGGCACGGCGCTGACCCACAAGGTCTGGGCCGTCGCCGCGCTTTGCACATAAAGTTGCGGCGAAGTTTGACCTTCCGATTGCCAGATGAAGGCGATGCGTTTGCCATGCGGTGAAATGGCCGGTTGAGATTCCATCC
>JABFSD010000300.1 GCA_013140935.1 Acidobacteriota bacterium | reverse complement strand
TTCTTGAAGAGCGCCAGATCGTGGCTCTGGTTGATCGGATTGCGGAAGTTGTTGCGGCCCGAATTGCCTTCCGTGCCGGGTGTCGGCAAGGTGAAGCAACTCGGATCGCTGAAGTACTGCCCGCCCAACGAAGCGCCTACCACCTTGACCGAGCAACGCAAACTCGCCACTTGGAAAGTACTCTGGTTGCCCGCGCCGGGGCCTACGCCCAACGCATCCACCGGGATGCCAATCGAGAACGGCGAGCCGCTGCGAACGAAGGTGATGCCCGTCACCTGCCAGCCGCCGAGAACGACGTTGGTTACGCCGCCATGATTGAGCAGCCATTTGCCTTTGCCGATGGGCAATTCGTAAACGAAGTTTGCTACGAAAGCGTGCGGCCGGTCGAAGTCTGACAAGCCCCGGATGTTTTTGTCATTGAAGGCATTCGGCAACACATCGCGTTTGTTCGAGGTGTTGTCGAGCGATTTCGAGCGGGTGTAGGCCAGATCGAAGCTGAACCCCTTCTGGAAGCGGCGGCTCACTTGCACCTGGAAGCTGTGGTAGATGGAGTCACCGGAATTTTCTGCCAACCGAATCTGCCCGTGTCCCAGGTAAGGGCGTAAGGCATTGGCGAAAGCCACCGTGCCCGTGATCTTGCCCGCCGCGTCACGCGTGAAGTTTTGCCCGGGTTGGAGCGAATTGATGTTGCGTTCGCGTTGCAGGAATTGCGAGTGCTTGCCGATGTAGCCCAATTCAAGGAGGAACTTGCCTGGCAATTCGCGTTGCACCGTCAGTGACCAGTTGTAAGAGGTAGGCAGCTTGAACACCTTATCCTGCGCGGTAAGGCTGAAGGGGAAACGCAACGAATCGGCGAACGAAGTGATCACGCCGCCGGGCGCATCCGCACTACCGTTCTCAACCCCGGTCTGAATCTGCAACGGCGCATTGCCGCCCAGCAGCGACGAATCGTTCAGAAACACGCGGCTATGAAAGACCGCCGCGCCCAAGCGCACCGTCGTCTTGTCATTCAACGAAAAAGCCAAACCAAGCCGCGGCTCGAAGAGATTCTTGTGAGTCTCAGAGATGCCTTCGGGAATGCCACGGAACAGCGAAGCCGAATTGATCAGTGGGTTGTTGAGCACCGCCACGCGGCCTTTGGCGGCGTCAGGGAAGCCGCTGCCAGCCAGCGAGATGCCATTGAACCGCGCGAGCGTGTAATCAGCGCCCGCCCTAATCACTACCGCCCCATTCGTAGGATTGATCGAGAGCAAGCCCGGCGTGTAAAAGCTAGGATCGAACGTCCCGATATTATTGAAAAGCGAATGCCACGGCGGCCAGTAGTTATAACGCACACCATATTCCAACGACAGCTTGCGCGACACCTTCCAGTTGTCTTGCACATATCCCTCATAAGTGGTCGCGCGCCACGGCGTGTAGGCTTTCTGGCCGATCTCGCCATAGGTGCTGAACAAACCCAGCAGCGCATCGCTGACAGCAACGCCCGTCCCGCCGGGCCGATTCGCCACAAAAGCAAATGAGCCATTCTGATTGTTGGAAGCGCCCGGCACCGACTGGATATTGACCTGATCGAAGTCGTTCTGCCCCGAACGCTCAATGTTAATACCAGTCTTGAACGTATGGCTGCCGCGCACCCAAGTCAGATTGTCTGCCCAGGTGAAGATCGGGCCGGAAGACGAGGCCGGATAAGGACCGCCGTCAATCGTTGTGAAGTTGGCGATCGCGATGGTCGGAATCTTGTCGTCGAGTTCTTTGCTACCCGGAAAGATGTAAGGGAACGTAATGCCCACGGCGCTGCGGCTCGGACGCCCGCGCACGCGTAACTTCACGATGTCCGCCGAAGTACCCCAGGTGAATTCATTGATCAAGGTTGGCTTGAGCGTCGAGGTCAACGTCAACCCCGCGCTGCGGTTGGGCCGGTCATTGTTGTCAGGCGTAAAGTCGAACGCGCCACGGAACGCGCCGCGAATCTTCCAGTCGTAGAGCGTGCCGCGAAACGCCAAGTGATGATTCCCTTTGTAATAATCAAGGCGCAGCGTGGTGTTGCGCGTATCGGTGGCGTCAGTGCCTTGTCCAATCCAGTTGGTCGTCGCGCTGCCGAAACAGCCGATGCAATTGGCTACCGGGTAAGCGTTGACAATCGCTTTGCCAATCGTGCTGAGGCGATTCGTGGGGATAAAGCCCGGGCCGCGCGTCGCGTCAACGAAGCCGCGTCCCGTCGTCGGGTCTTTGACCGGATCGTCAGCCGTGCCAAACACGCCATCGGTGCCAGCCCCAAGTTCGCGCACGTCACCGGTACGCAGCGCCGCACTCGGCACCGTGGCCGTTTGCGTGTTGCCGGAGCGGAACCTGACCCATTCGTCAGCATAAAAGAAGAAAAGTTTGTCCTTGCTGGTGTTGAATTTGCCTGGGATGTAGACCGGGCCGCCCACCGAGAAGCCAGGTTGATTAAATCTGGTGATGGGGGGCGTCACCGCTTGTTGGGTCACGGGTGTCACTAACGTCCGATTGCGGTTCCAGGTGTTGGCGTCGAGCTTGTTGTTACGGAAGAATTCGTAAACCGAGCCGTGGAATTCTCTGGTACCTGACTTGGTCACGAAAATCGTCTGACTGCCGGATGAGCGACCATATTCCGGCGCGAAATTAGAGGTCAGGATTTGCACTTCCTGCAAGGTGTCAACGTCAACGACGCCCGTGGTGGAACCTGCCGAACGGGTGCGCACTTGCTGCACGCCATCCAGCAAAATGCTATTCGCATCGCCACGGCTGCCATTCACATTGAAGCCGCCATCGGTTGGCGTGAAGCCGAAGCTGCCCGGGCTACCGCCCAGCACGCCCGCTTTGAGCGCGCCTAGCCGAATCGGGTTGCGACCATTCAGCCCCAACTCGCTGATCCGGGTTCCCTCAATGGTGCGTCCGACAGTCGCAGTGGAATCCTGCAATTGGGTGGCGGAAGCTTCAATGGTAACGGTTTCAGCAACGTTGCCAATTTGCAACGTCAGGTCAACCGATACCTTGCTGGCAGCGTCAAGTTTCACATTGGTTTGCGTAGACTTTTTGAAGCCCGTTTGTTCAACCGAAATGTCATAAACTGCAGCAGCGATATTAGCGACAGCGTAATAACCGTCTGCATTCGTCGTCGCTGTGCGTTGTTGCTTAGTGCCGACATCAGTGACGACGACAGTCGCGCCGCTTACCGCAGCGCCGGCACCATCGCGCACAAAGCCGGAAATTTGCCCTTGCGAGCCGGCTTGCGCCAGACCGACAACGCAAGCCAATGCGAGCATTGCCATCATGCTCAGGCCGCGCGCGATCAGCGCATAAAATCTGGTATTCATAGAGACTCCTGAAAAAAGGTTGCTGTTAGACGGACGGCTCCGCACAAAAACGGCGAAGACTCCGTGCCAGGCAATTAAATGGATGCAAGATTTTTCGTCCCAGCGTAAGTCAGCGGCCAGCAAAGTTTGTTTGGTAGGAAAGGCTACTTTTCAGTCAGTCAATCGTTGTTTCGTAGCTCGTTTGAATACGTTCACCGCTAACTGCGGCGGATTATCAGAATGGCATTACCAAGTGTCAAGTTCCGTCTGGTCATTTCTTTGCGGGCTGGGCTATGATGCGCCGCGATTGCGACTGCTGCATCCCGTGTCCATCCACATTCCAAACTATATCAAGAGGTTTCGTTATGTCTTCACCCAAAACACGTAGGGATTTTCTTAAACAGGCGAGCGTAGGCACGGGCTTGCTCACTGCTAACGCCGCAGCAGCGCCGCGCAACGTGCTGCGTCCGCAAGGCGCGAACAAGCGCCTCAGCGTAGGCTTCGTCGGTTGCGGCGACCGGATGACCAATCACATGGGCTATCTCGCCAAACGCGCCAAAGAGAATGGCGACGTGCAGTTGCTGGCCGTCTGCGACATTTACGACAAGCGCAAACAGATCGCGCGCGAGATGACGAAGGTGGATGAAAAGTCCGTCTATCACGATTACCGCGAACTGTGCGCGCGCAAAGACATTGACGTGATCGTCGTCGCTTCGCCCGATCACTGGCATCACGCGCATACGATGGCGGCGTTGCGCGGCGGCAAGGATGTTTACGTCGAGAAGCCTTTCACTTACACCATCGAAGAAGCCAAAGAGATCGCCGATTACTGCAAATCATTCGGACGCATCGTGCAAGTCGGCAGCCAATACACTTCGTTCGATCACTTCCACAAGGCACGCAAAGCCATCGAAGACGGACTCATCGGCAAGGTCGTATGGGCGACGGCGGGCTATGGTCGCAACGCCAACAAAGAAGGCGGCGAGTGGAATTACAAGATTGATGCCGACGCGAGCGAAAAGAACATTGATTGGAAGGCTTTCTTGGGCAATGC
>JABFSD010000006.1 GCA_013140935.1 Acidobacteriota bacterium | reverse complement strand
ACGTTGTCGGGATGATATTCGCGCCGCAACGCATCGGCACGGCTGCGCAAGTCTTCAGTCGCGGCTTCGTTGATAACTTGCAGCCATTCGGATTCGGTTAAGCGTTCGCGGTTGGCGGCGCGGTCGAGTAATGCGGTAACACTCACAGAAATATTTCCCCTCTAAAATTTATGAATCGTAGGCCGGGAGTTTAGCACGCGATTAACCTTGCACCGAGTACCCGCCATCCACTGGAATCGCCGTGCCCGTCACAAAATCCGAAGCTGGACTTGCAAGAAACACCGCGATGCCTGCGAAATCATCGGTCACGCCCCAACGACCTGCCGGAGTTCGTTGTACCACTTTGTCGTGCAAGCCTTCGACTTGTTCGCGCGCTTTTTTCGTCAAGTCGGTATCAATCCAGCCCGGCAGCACGGCGTTGACCTGAATGTTGTCTTTGGCCCACGCCGTCGCCAGCGCTTTGGTCATTTGCACAATGCCGCCTTTGCTTGCCGCATAAGGCACTGCAAACGAAGCGCCAAAGATAGACATCATCGAACCGATGTTGATGATCTTGCCGCCGCCGGCTTTCGTCATGGCGGGATAAGCCGCCTGCGAACAAACAAAGGCGCTGGTCAGATTGGTTTCCAGCACTTCGTGCCACTCGGCCAGCGCGTAATCCATCGGCTGTTTGCGAATGTTCGTGCCTGCGTTGTTGATGAGAATGTCGAGGCGTCCGAAATGTTCGACTGCGAAAGCGATCATCGCTTCGCACGAAGCCTGTTCAGTGACGTTGACGATGACCGAAGCAGCTTTGGCTCCTAACGTTTGGAGTTCTGCGACTGCCGTTTCGTTCTTTTGCGAATTGCGACCAGCAACGACGACAGCCGCGCCCGCTTGTGCGAGACCGCGCGCCATGCCGAGTCCGATGCCGCCATTGCCGCCGGTGACGAGGGCTACGCGATGGGATAGATCGAAGGGATTCATAGGTGTTTTGACGTAGCGTAGACTTCAGTCTGCGAACGTTGTATGGACTTTAGTCCGCCCTTCCTGATGCTTGTGCCGACTAAAGTCCGCACAACGTTCGCAGACTGAAGTCTACGCTACGTTGCGCCACGTTTCGTTACGATTCTTTTTTCTCAGGCAGCTTCAAGAACATTGCCAGCAAACCAGAAACCAGGATTGATACAGCCAGAAACTTCAGTCCGGGCATATAAGAACCGCTTTGCTTTTTCATTTGCCCTACGACTTGCGGCCCGAAATATCCGCCGAGATTGCCGACGGAATTAATCAATCCCACGGCTGTCGCCGCGACCGCCGAAGTCATAAACGCGCTCGGCCACGTCCAGAAGACGGGCAAATAAGCGTGCAACCCTACGCCCGCCAGCGAGAGGCAGATGATCGAAATCGTCAGGTTGTCGGGATAAAACGCGACCAAGCCCATCGCTACTGAACCGATCAGCAAAGGCCACACCGTATGAATGCGGCGCTCTCCGGTCTTGTCGGAATGATGCGCGTTCCACAGCATCGTGATGAGGCCGAAGATGTAAGGCAACGTAGCGATAAACGTCTTTTCCCCCGTCGAACGGCCTTGCATGCGTTCGGTGATCGCGGGCACAAAAAACGTCAGGCCGTAATAGCCAATGACGACGGCGAGATAGATGCCGCAAAGCAAATAGGTTTCTTTGCGGCTGAGGGCTTCTTTGATTTCGCCCCACAGCGATTTCTTTTCGCCGGATTGTTTGGCGAGGTTTTCGCGTTCGAGTTCGCCCATAATCCAGGCTTTCTCGTCTGCGGGCAGCCATTTCGCATCTTTGGGTTTGTCGGTCAGGTAATAAAGCGTGACGAAACCGATGATGAACGACGGGATGCCTTCGATGATATAAACCCAGCGCCAGCCCGTGAGGCCGCCCCATTGAACGTTTTCCATAATCCAGCGCGACAGCGGAATGCCGACCATCGTGGCGACTGGCAGGCCAATCATGAATTGCGATTTGGCTTTGGCGCGGTCGCGATAGCGGAACCAGTGCGACAGATAAACAATGATGCCGGGGAAGAAACCCGCTTCGGCCAGGCCGAGCAAAAAGCGCAGGAAGTAAAACTGTTTCACTTCGCACGAACAGTTCGTCATGTTCGGCGGGTCTACGCCCAGCAGCGAAGTGAGCGTACCCAGCACTGCTGTGACGGGGCGAAACACTGCGCACCAGTCAACGAGGCAAATCCATTGCAGCCACGGCGCGCCGATGAATCCCATCAACGTCGCCACAATGCCCCACGTAATCATGATGCGAGCGATCCATTTGCGCGCGCTCCATTTCTCGACGATCAGCGTGCCGGGGATTTCGAGCAGAAAATAACCGATGAAAAAGATGCCTGCGCCGATGCCGATGATCGCGTCGTCGAATCCGAGGCCGCCGTCGCCGAGGCTTTTTTTCATGTGCAAGGCCGCGACGCCTACGTTAGTGCGGTCAATGTATGCCAGAAAATAAAGCAACAAGAGGAAAGGCATCAGCCGCCACGTGATGCGCTTATGTGCACGCGCCGCGACACTATCGGTTGCGTTGACCGCCATAAATGAGTTTCTCCTCGAAAAAGGTGGCACAAGCTGCCGAGCTTGTGCGGCTTGCAGTTACGCACATTGAGAGCAACGCGCGCCTGATGATGCCGCTTGCGCAAGGCACCTATTGCTCTGCCAGGGCTAAACGACCACGCAGCACAAGCTCGGCAGCTTGTGCCACTCGTGCCAAATTGTTTTGCGGAAATGAAGAACTGCGTTCAGTGGTCGCGAATACTACTATGCAAGGCGTGAGAACGGAAAAGGTCTGGGTGTTAACGACGCTTGGATTTTCTGACGGGTTTCCGGTTGAGTTCTTGGTATCGCTGAAAAAACTCTTTCATCAACTCATAGGTGTCTTGATGCAGGCTGATTTCCGGTGTGGAGGGGTCTTCCAATGCTTTGCCCTTCGACCACAGCCGGTAAAACACTAGCAACACACGGTCGGATTCATCCAGATGGGAAGTCGAAGCATCGCTTTCCAACGATGCCAGCCCCACTACGTTCGGCCATTCTTTTAAGGCATGGAAGGTTTGCGCTAAGACGAAATGCACTTCAACAGCCTCACGATCCATCTGTTGATCGCGTCGTAACCTATCTCTCGCTGTCTCCAAATGGTGTTTGGCATCAGCCCAATCTCGTTTGCCCGCGTAAGCCAAACCGAGATTCCTTGAAGATTTGAGCGTATTGCCAAAAGAGGGCGCTTCACTGGCCGTCTTTATTGCTTGATCGTATTGCCTGTCCAAGTAATAGGTGTAACTCAACTCATCCCAAATCGTTTTTGAAACTGGGTCAGCTTGATGTGCATCGTTGAACGCGGTCAGCGCCCGGTCGTAAATTTTCGCTTTGCGATAATCCATTGCCTCGTCAAAAAATTCGCGGGCTTTGCCATTCATGTCATTACTGGGTGTAACCTGAAGCCCTTCGATGGCTTTGCGAGTATTGTTGTACTCGTTCATTTCATTCATTACTGGCAATATCCCGCCGATCATTCCTGCCACCAGCAACACCACCACCGGCCACCCTATCACCGTTCGCCGCTTGCCTGCCGTCTGAAAATCAGCTTCTGCTTGCGCCAGCGATTGTTTCGCTTTCAGCAACTCATCGCGTACCGCCAACTGCGCCGCTTCGACTTCGTTGCGCATGCGACGCAGGTAAAGCGCGCCGCTGCGTAATTCGGCTTCGAGGCGTTCGCGCATGGCTTCAGTTTCGGTGAGGACGCGGTGGCGCAGTGTGGCATCTATGAGCCGGTCAGGATCGAGCGTAAGCAGTTGTTCTTTCCGGCGTCGCCAGCCCAACAGGATTTCCTGCTGCGCGCGTGGCAAGAGCTTCGTCGCTTTCACACGCTCCGGTGTAACGTCCGCCGCCGTGCGAATGCCGTTGGCGCGCAAAAAAGTCGTCAGCACATAACCGCTCACTTCGCTCTTTTGCACTTCGAACTGTTCGAGATGTGCTTTGACATGATCCTGTCGCGCGACGGCTTCGAGTTGTTGCAAGCGCTCGGCGCGCGTGGCCTCTAACGAAGCGTAATGCTCGCGGTGTTGCATCAACTCATTGCGTTTGGAAACGAAGCGTCCGTTCACATCCCAATCCCACTGCTGTTCGAGTTGGCGAACGTGCGCGGCGGCTTCGTCGCGGGCTTTGGCGAGTTCTTGTGACGTGACACCTAACAAGGTGTTGCCCAACAGCGTTTGCACTTGCGGCTCAAGTTTCATGCAGAAATGAGCGATGACCAGTGCCAGCCAACTGAGTCCCACAAAACCGCAAAAGCCGCCGAAATACCCGGTGAGCAGCCCGCCCGCCGCTGTCACCAGCAACCCCAGTCTGACTCCGAGGCG
>JABFSD010000546.1 GCA_013140935.1 Acidobacteriota bacterium | reverse complement strand
GTGCTGGCGACCTCACTCTTCGCGCGCTTCCGTTCGCGGCAACAGGCTACGTTTGCCGATAAGATGCTTTCGGCGATGCGCAACAAGTTCGGCGGACACACCGAAAAACCAGCCGCCGGGTAAAACAGAAAAGCTCTCGCCAGAAAAAGCACAGAACTCACAGGCATACGCTTGACGATTCAGTTGCTGCCGTAGCGGCACGTGAGCGCTATCCTGCCACGAAAGAGACCTCCTCCAGTCGGCTGAGGTCTCTTTTATTTGGGGATGGAATAAAGCGCGCTGCGCGTTTGATCTTACCGGCAGGAGGACGAATCGTTATGGCACTGAGCAAGAACCTGTTGGTCGTGAGTTGGGCGTTGCGCGTCATCGTCGCCGCCATTTTATTTCAAACGCTGTATTTCAAATTCACCGCCGCGCCGGAATCGGTTTACATCTTTTCCAAGCTGGGCATGGAACCCGTTGGGCGCATCGGCTCCGGCGTAGCGGAACTGATCGCTGTCGTGTTGTTGATGATTCCGGCGTGTGTGCCTTACGGTGCAATCCTCGCGCTGGGTGTGATTAGCGGAGCCATCGCCAGCCATTTAACCAAACTCGGTATCGTCGTCATTAATTCAGACGGCACGGCGGATGGCGGCTTGTTATTTGGGTTGGCCCTGATCGTGTTTTTCGGCAGCCTCGCCGTTTTGTGGTTGCATCGCACGGAGATTCCCGTGGTAGGGCATCGGCTTTGGGGCCGGTAAAGTAATGCAGCATGAAGTTGTCCCAAAATAGCTTGCCCGTTTGCGATGGCGTAACGCATGGGTAGCGCGGATTACTAATCCGCGCAGCAGAGAGTTGCTTCAATAATAACCAGGGAGAACAACACATGAATCTCGAACTCAAAGGCCGCACGGCGATGATCGCGGCGGGCAGCAAAGGCTTGGGGAAAGCCTGCGCGTTGGCCCTGGCGGCGGAAGGCTGTCGCGTATCGCTGTGCGCGCGCAACGCCGCCGAACTGGAAGCTACCCGCGCCGAAGCTGTGCAACACGCCGAAGCGTTGGCCGTCATCGCGGACGTTTCTTCCAAAACCGATCTCGAACGCTGGCACGCCGAGACCGTCAAGTGCTTCGGTGACGTAGACATTCTCATCACCAACACGGGCGGCCCGCCGGTCAATCGCTTTATGGAATTGAGCGAAGAGCAATGGCAGGCGGGCATCGAGTCTACGTTGTTGAATGTGATTCGTTTGTCGCGGCTGGTGATTCCCGCGATGCAGGAACGTCGCTGGGGACGCATCATTCATCTGACTTCGCTGGTTGCCAAACAGCCGTGGGAAGACTTGACGATTGCGAGTACGTTGCGTGCCGGACTGTCGGGCTTGACCAAAACCATGTCGAACGAATTGGGGCAACACAACATTACGGTCAACGCCATTCTCACCGGACATATCATGACTGACCGCCAAACGCACCTTGCCGACCTTCGCACCAAAGCACGCGGCATTTCGCATGAAGAATATTTTCAGCAGCAAACGGCTGAGATTCCGCTGCGTCGCATCGGCGAGCCGAAAGAGTTCGGCGATGTGGTGGCGTTCCTGGCTTCGGAACGCGCGAGCTTCATCACTGGCGTATCGCTGCCCGTGGACGGCGGGCAAATTCGCGCGACGATGTGAACAGAAGAAATGTGGCGCGCAATGGCAGTCCGCGCCACGTTTCTTCTTACGGATCAACGAACGGACAAATAATCCCCGTGGTCGAAGTAATGCTGTTGATGTTGAAGAGATGCGCGAGCAACTCTGCGATCAGCCCGGCGTTGTTGTTGTTA
Organism: Acidobacteriota bacterium; assembly: GCA_013140935.1. Classification (GTDB taxonomy): domain Bacteria; phylum Acidobacteriota; class Blastocatellia; order RBC074; family RBC074; genus JACPYM01. The sequence goes on along the minus strand of JABFSD010000546.1, from coordinate 12,225 downwards.
TAAGCGTCGCGTGCTTGTTGCAACACATCGGAGACGCGCGGGTTGCCCGGAATGCGCAAAACCTGATTTGGCCCCTGATAGAAACACGTCGCCCGATTGAATTGCGCGCCCGGATAAGCCGCGATGTTCAATTGCGTAGCTACGAACTCGCGGTTCAAACCTCGGCGACCCAAACTGAAATCGCTCAGCGCAAACAGGATTTCCAGTTCGCTCAAAGCCGGTCTTCCCAATTCGAGAATGAAAAACGCGCCTGGCCCGCCAGCGGCTTCAATCACGCGCCGACGCGCCTGATCGTTGATGACCCACATATCGGCGTTGTTGAAACACGCCGGTACGCAACGGTCAGACGGTTGCGTATCGAGAAATAAATTGTTCGTGCTGTTCTGCCCCGCGACCAACGTAGCCGTGATGTTGTTCAAGTCTACGGCGACGTTGCCTACGCCTGGACTTACGCCGGAGTCGAGGAAGTTCGGCAGATTCGTTTCACTCAAACGGTAATCGCCCGGCGGCAGATTCGTGAAGTTGAATTCGCCTTGCGCGTTCGTCAATGCCGTCGCCGACGCTCTGCCCGACAACGTGACCAATACGCCTGACAAGCCTGGCTCGCCTGATTCCAAACGTCCGTTGCCATTGAGGTCGTTAATGACGCGCCCCGAAATCGAAGCTAACTGCGCCGATGGCGTTGCTGTTGGAGTCGCCGTGGGAGTTGCGGTAGGCGTCGCAGTTGGCGTTGCCGTGGGCGTAGCAGTCGGAGTTGCCGTGGGAGTTGCCGTGGGTGTGACAGTCGGAGTTGCTGTGGGCGTCGCCGTAGGAGTTGCCGTGGGTGTGGCAGTCGGCGTTGCCGTGGGTGTGGCAGTCGGCGTTGCCGTGGGTGTGGCAGTCGGCGTTGCCGTGGGTGTGACAGTCGGCGTTGCCGTGGGCGTCGCCGTGGGCGTTGCCGTGGGCGTCGCCGTCGGCGTCGCGGTTGGCGTTGCCGTCGCAGTCGCGGTGGGCGTCGGCGTCGCCTGAATCAACGGACGGAAGCCCACTGCGTCAATTTCACATTCGTTGCTGATGGCCTGTAAGCCGGGAATGTTTCCACCGCCGTCAGCGCGGAAAAACTTTTCATCGCGCGTGCGGTTGGCATAGACCGCGATGTATTTGACCGCCGCCGCATTGCCGTCGGCATCGCGGAAGCGCCATTCCGAGGCGAAGTCATCGCTTTCCTGCAACGACGCGCCATTGCTCGAAGCCGTAGCGAAAGGACTCGCGCCGTTGAAATCTTTGTAGCCTTCGGCCAACAGCTTGCTCAACGAGCCGCGTACCCACTTGCCGTTCGCCGGCATGACGCCCGTGCCGCCGCGTCCGAAATATTCTTCGGTGCGCGCGGCTGCTTCAGCTTCAGCCAAATCGTTGGTGCCGAAGACGGTGAACTCAGATGCTTCCAGTACGATGTTGCCGAAACCACCCGTCGGCGGATTCGCCGCGTTCGGGCCGTAACCGGGTACTTCAGGATCGAAGAGGTGGTCAATGGAAGGGAAGACCAGCACGTCTTGCGCACGTTGGTCGTCGTTCGTCGTGCCGACGCGCCACACATAAGCGAGCTTGCCCGGATGTACGAAACGGAAGCCGGGATTAATGACGCGCCCGCCTACGACGACGGCGTTGGCGGCGTTCAACGAATCGCGGTCGCCGATTTCACTGGCGGCTTGGGTCAAGCTGAACGCATTCAGGTTCTCGAAATTATAACGGTCGCTGAATCCATTGCCCGTGTCGCCCGCGAGGTCGCCGACCTGCGGTACGTTGGAAGGGAAGCCGAATTGCAATTGTGCGAGTTGATAATCGGTGCCGAGCGCGCCCGCCGTGCCTTCTGCAACGGGCAGCGTGAACTGTCCCGCCGGACTGTCAAAGGTGCGGTTAGTCGCGTCTTGTCCGAACGATGACGTAGTGTAACGCCAACTCGCCAAGCCGAGAGCGAGTACCACGAGGCTCGTGAGTAAAGTAAGCCGTTTATTCAAAATGTCCTCCTCGAAACCGGACGCGAAATCGTGACGCGCCGGTTCAATCGTGATTTGCTAAAAGTCAGACTCGGCACCCAAACCACTAACCAGCCACTAACGGGCCAGCCACTAACGGGCCAGCCACTAACGGGGAAGAACACGCGAGAGCAAAGATAAACGCGCGGACTCCTCTCACCACAGAGAGCTTTCAGCAGCAAACAAAAATTAAGATGATGACGAAACGGCCCATTGTCCGCGTGCGGACAAGCGAAAGCCGGAATCGGGAAGGCGAACAGTGATGCCGGAACTGTTGACCAGGGCAACGCCAACGAAGCTGAAGTTCAGTAACAATAAAGAGAATCAGCTCGCAGGGAAACTTTTTCTCCGCGCGGCCTGTGAGTGCGACGCATCGCAACGCGTCGCCGTTTCAGTGAGAGCGGCCTGCACGGGAAGTTTTTTGTCAGTGAAGGGTCTTATTGAAGACGCGGCGGATTATACATGCTGCCGCTGTATCGGCAAGCGCCCGACGTTGCGGTTAGGAAGCCGCGCGCTGGCGAATGCGTTGTAAGGCAAGCGTGGCGGCGGCGCGCAGATAAGGATCTTCGGCCTGCGCGGCGGATTGCAACGCGGCTACGGTTTCCGCTTCCTGTGTCGTAGCGAGCCAGCCCAAGGCTTCTGCCGCAGCGCGTTGGACGAGTGCGGCGTCTTTCATCAAGGCCTTGCGTAAGTCAGGCGAAGCGGCGCGATAGCCGATGCGTCCCAATGCGCGGGCGGCTTCGGCGCGCGTGAAAGCGTCCTGGTCGCCGCGCCGTTTGACGAGGCATTCGTGCAAGGCGCTCGCCGACGCAGTATCTGCCAGTTCAGCCAAAGCGTAAGCCGCTGTCGCGCGTAACTCCGCTTCTTTGTGTCTCAAAAAAGGAATCAGCGCCACCGTGACGGGGGCAGCGTGGTAACGCGCCAAAGCATAAATCACCGCTTTGCGCGTAGCCAGTTCGCGTTCACGGGCCAACGCCGTCAGCAGCGCATCTGTCGCCGAAGAGGGCGCGGCGTATTCGAGTACGCGCGCGGCGTGCGTGCGCAACACTGGTTGCGGGTCGCTGCTCAACACTTGAATGAGCGCCGCCGTCGTGGCCGGACGCGGTTCGCGGCGAGGGGTTTTGAAAAGCGTAGCGAGTTCGACCAAGCCTGACAGACGCGCCTCTTCGTCGCCGGTAGTAAGGCGGGCGACGGATTGGGCTTCGAAATCGGTTTGCGCAAACACACTAAGTGCGAGCAGCCACGCGGCGGCGGTCAGGTAAAATGCGTTTTTGAGCGAGCCGTAAAACTGCTCAAACGAGAGAGAAGGTTTTGGCATTGGTTTCAACAGCGCGGCGGCGGGTGATCTCCCATTCAAACACCTGCCGTGCGCGACGGTTTTCATACGCATTGCTCAGGCTCAAGACGAGATCGTCTTCGCCGGACAGCGCGAGTGGGGATTCAATTTGTGATTCGGAAAAATTTGCCGCTCGGATAAGCGCGGGTTCAAAGGCAGGAGAGATTGCGTTCGTTTGGGTTTCGGCCAACTTGCTGGATGGATTATTGAGTCTGTTCATCGCTTTTCTCCTTCGTGTTGAGAGCGGCGCGACAGACACATTCAGACCAAGTCAGATTGGCCTATCGGCTCGCTGGTTGTTAGCGCAATTCGTGCGCGAGAGTTTTAGCAACATCGAATCGTTTCGCCTCACGGGGGTGAAAAAAATGGGGAAGTTCGAGTCGGTTGGGGCGCTCACCGACATATTCAAAAACGCTGGCAGTGTAGTCCCGCCTTTCGTGCCTGACAAGCCGTATTGACAACTTTTCCGGGCGGCACTTAGTATCCGACGCCTTCGGGCATCTTCTAAAAATTCCACTTCCAACGAAAGGTTATACGCCAGAGCGCGGTTTGCTCGCGAACATCCCTATGCGTGTCGTAATCGCTTCATCTGAAGTTGTGCCTTATTCCAAAACCGGCGGCTTGGCTGACGTAGCTGGCGCTTTGCCCAAAGCCCTCACGCGCATTGGCGTAGACGCTCTCGTCATCACGCCGCGTTACACCGGCCTCGGTAAACGCAGCGGAGACGTGGTACGCGAAGACACCGGCGAATTGTTGTTTGACGACCTGCGCGTGCCCTTCGACGGAGAGATCAAAGGCGGGCGCGTCTGGCGCGACTGGCAAGACGACACGCCGTTTTATTTCATCGAGAACGCTCAATACTTCGGCCACGGATATATTTACGACCAGGGCGATTGGGACGCCGAACGCTTCGCTTATTTCAGCCGCGCAGTGTTGGAACTCTGCAAACGATTAGGCGCTCCGCCTGACGTGTTGCATTGCAACGATTGGCAGACCGGATTGATTCCGGTGCATCTAGCGACGACTTACCGCGACGATCCTTACTTCAGCCGTACGCGAACGCTTTTCACGATTCACAATCTGGCTTATCAGGGATATTTCTCGCCCGCGTTGTTGGGCAAGTTCGACATCAGTGTCGAAGCCTTTCGCTTTGGCATGGAATCAGGCAGCGCGGCGAATATGTTGAAAGCGGGCTTGATGTTCTCGACCGCGCTTTCGACGGTGAGCCGCAAATACGCCGAAGAGATTCAAACGCCGCAATACGGCAACGGACTGGATGGTTTGTTGCGCGCTCGGCGCGGCGATTTGCTGGGCTTGCTCAACGGCGTTGATTACGGCGAATGGAATCCTGAAACGGATCGTTTTTTGCCCGCGCACTTTTCGATTAACGACTTGAGCGGCAAGCGCACGTGCAAACAGGCTTTGCTTGAGCGTTATCAACTGCCGATTGATTTGGATAAACCCGTCGTCGCCATCGTCTCTCGGATGACCGTGCAAAAAGGTATTGATCTGACTGCCGACGCGATGGGGCGCATTCTCGACACGGGCGCTTATTTCGTGTTGCTGGGTTCGGGCGATGCGCAATACGAAGGGCTGTTTCAGCGCGTACGCGACGTTTATCCCACGCAGGTCGGCGTCTATTTCGGCTTCAGCAACGAACTCTCGCACCTGGTCGAAGCGGGCGCAGATATGTTCCTGATGCCTTCGTCTTATGAGCCGTGCGGGTTAAATCAGATGTACAGTTTGAAATACGGCACGGTTCCGATTGTTCGTGGCGTAGGCGGCTTGGACGATACGATTACGAACTTCGACCGGCTGACGAAAGAGGGCAACGGATTCAAATTTTATGAATACGCAAGCGACCGGCTGGTAGAGAAATACTACGAGGCGTTGTTTAACTATTACGACGCGCCGACGTGGCTGCGCATACAACGCAACGGCATGCGTGCCGACCATTCGTGGGAACGCGCCGCGCACGACTATCTCGACGCCTATCAACGAGTTGTGGCTGCGGGATAGCCACCATACTACTAATGGGCAGCGGCTTTCTGACAAGTTGAAACTCGTTTGCTATACTGCCCGCCGTTTGTAGAACAAGATGGCATCTTGTTCTACAGCCGGAAGGCAACATTTATAGGAGAAACCTTATGAGCGATTTTGTAACCGAAGTTTCTGACAACGTATGGGACGCCGAAGTCCTGCAATCTGAACATCCCGTCCTCGTAGACTTTTGGGCTCCTTGGTGCGGCCCTTGCCGCATGCTGGCTCCGACCGTCGAACAGGTCGCCGAGCAATATCAAGGCAAGGCGAAAGTCGTCAAAATGAATGTTGACGACAATCTCGAAAGCCCGGCGAAATATGGCATTCGTGGCATTCCGACCCTCATCCTTTTCAACAAAGGGCAAGAAGTCGAACGCCGCGTAGGCATTCCGCCCAACGCCAATGTCGAACTCGCGCAAATGATCGAACGGCAATTGTAATTTGGTGGCTAGCGGTCAGTGGCTAGTGGCTAGTTTTAGCCCGTACTAGCCACTAGCCGCTAGCCACTAGCCACTATTTATGACCACAGATTTTGACGTAATCATCATCGGCGGTGGGCCTACGGGATTGGCCGCCGCCGTTTATACTGGGCGCTCGTTGCTCAAGACGCTGGTGCTTGAGAAAGGCGTACCCGGCGGACAGATCGTCTTTTCCGCCGCAATTGATAACTATCCGGGCTTTCCCGACGGCATCTCTGGCTATGATTTCACCGATGCTTTTCTGCGCCACGCGAAACGCTTTGGCGCTGAGATTCGCACGGGGCTGGGCGCGGCGAGCATCACCAAAAACGAAGACGGCTCATTCACCATCGGTTTGACCGATGGCAAATCCGTCACCGGCAAATCCGTCATTCTGGCGACGGGACGGCATCCGCGAAAACTGGATGTGCCTGGTTATGACGAATACTTCGGCGGCGGCGTCAGCGTATGCGGCACGTGCGACGGCGCGTTTTTCAAAAACCAGCCGATGGCCGTCGTAGGTGGCGGCAACTCGGCGGTCGAAGAAGGATTCTTTCTGACGCGCTACGCCTCTGACATCAAATCCATCCATCGCCGCGATCATTTCACGGCGCAAAAGATTTTGATCGAGGAATACACCCACGCGCCGAACGTCACGCCCGTGTGGAATTCCGTCGTCGAAGAGATTTACGGCAAAGCCAACGGCCCGCAAAAAGAAGTCACTGGCATTCGCGTACGCGACACGAAAACCGACAAGGTTTCTGAGTTCGACGTGAACGCCGTGTTTGTTTTCATCGGCTGGCTTCCCAATTCCGATCTCGCGAAAGACATGCCCGGCGTCAAGCTCGACGAAGAAAACCGCATCATCGGCAACGAACTGATGGAAACCGGTGTCGCCGGACTTTATGCCGCTGGCGATGTTTGCGTACGCCCGATTTATCAACTGGCGAACGTCGTGGCCGATGGCGTGCAAGCGGCGGTGTCGGTCGAAAAATATCTGGATAGTTTGAAAAACAAATAGGGGTACGGCGTGACGCCTTTCGATGATGCGTTCAAAGATTTGTCTGACTTCGATCCCGAAGCCTTGCTGTTGCTAGTCGGGGCGATTACGCCGGACGAACACGCCGTCATCGAAGCGCTGCCACGCGAGTTGCGCGCCGCCAAACAAGTCGCCGATCAGCCGTACCTGATTCGCAGCGAACGCGGCGAACGCATCGCTCACGTCGAAGCGCAAACTCGTTATTACGGCGACGAACCGGATCGGATGCTGGATTACGGCTTGTATATTTTGTTGACCTACAAGCGCGGATATCCGGTGGATAGTTACCTGCTGATCCTCACGCCGAAAGGTGCGCCGAATGAGATTCCGAGTTCGCATACGGTGACTTATGGTTCGTTGACGCTGACGATTAACATTCACGTCATTCGACTTTGGGAGCTGTCGGCGCAAGTCGCTTTGGATTTAGGTCGTGAATAGTTGCTGCCGTTTATCCCCTTGATGCAAGGCGGCGAAAACGCTTTGGAGGAAGTCGCACAACGGGTTAATGTGCTGTCAGAAGAGCAACGACGTGGCGGTTTGGTGATGAGTTTCTTGGGTTTGGGTACGTTGTATTATGACCCGCAACGTTTGCTGTCTTTGATCGGGAGGGACGATATGATTTTAGAACTGATAAAAGATTCGCCGGGCTATCAATTCTTTTTAGACATGGCGAAGCAGGATGTGTACGAACAGGCGAAGCAGGATGTGTACGAACAGGCGAAGCAGGATGTGTACGAACAGGCGAACCGAGATTCAACGATACGTGCTATCAAACTGCTAACGGCGCAGCGTTTCCCGGCACTCCATCTCGACGATAAGCTTGTTGCTATTACCAACGCCGCCACGCTTGATCAACTCCTTTCCGAAGTCGTTCAATTCGACACGGCGGAAGGCTTGCAAGCCCGCATCGCCGAACTAACCGCAAAGAAAGAAATACCAACCCAATAACCATGAACCTCGCAATCATCGGCGCGCAATGGGCGATGATGATGCGCCGCCCGATACGTTTTGGCTCCAACTTAACGAAAGGGTATGCACCAGAAAGTCTTGAACGAGATGCGTACTCGCGTGAGAGCCGGGCGGCTGGCGATGACACCGCACGCGCTTGATGAGTTGTACGCAGACGGTTTGACGATGGATGATTTGCGCCACTGCATCCTGGACGGGCAAATAGTGGAACGGCAGTTCGATGACTTTTTCGCCGAGTATAAATATGTCATCGAAGGCGAGACGGAAACTTACGACGAAATCATTCACGTCGTCGCTAAGTTGGGAAAACGCAACACGGTTGTCATCACCACTTACCGCGTGACGTGACGTCAATGAACAAGACTACGAAACAACCTAAAGATCAGAAGCCGGTTTTTGAGTGCGAGTACTGCGGCCAGCAGACCGCACATAAAAGCTATCTCAATCACACTTTCGGACGAGTTCCCAATCTGATCGTTGTCGCTAACGTCGAAACGATGGTCTGCGGCAACTGCGGGCAGTCTTATCTGGAAGGCGAAGCACTCGCCGCCGTAGACGCCGTGCTAAAACAACCTAAAAAATTTACGGCACAACATTCTGTGTCACTCGCTCAATTAGCGGCTTAATTTTTCATACGAAAGAAACTCCAACCAATTAACCATGAATCTCGCAATCATCGGCGCGCAATGGGGCGACGAAGGCAAAGGCAAACTCGTAGACCTGCTCGCCGAACACTTTGACATCGTCACCCGCTATCAAGGCGGTCACAACGCCGGCCACACCGTCATTATCCGTAAGGACGGCACAGACCATAAATTCGTACTCCATCTGATTCCGTCGGGCATTACGCATCCGGGCAAGACCTGCGTAATCGGCAACGGTGTCGTCGTCAGCCCCGAAGCCTTGCTGCACGAGATTGATGAACTGCGCGCGCAGGGTATTTCGGTGACGCCGCAAAACCTGTTGGTCAGCAATCGTGCGCACCTCATCCTGCCTTATCACGTAGCCCTAGACCGCGCCGTCGAAGTCTCGCGCGGTACGAACGCCGTAGGCACGACGATGCGCGGCATCGGCCCGGCGTATGAAGACAAGATGGCGCGACGCGGCTTGCGTGCAGGCGATTTGACCGACGCTTCGAGCTTGTCAGAAAAGCTGGCGCATACGGCAACGCAAGCCAATCGCATGATCGCCATGCTCGGTGGCGAACCGATTGATAAATCCAAGTTGATCGAAGACGGCTTGCGTTGGGCTGAATTGCTGGCTCCGCACATTTGCGATACGACTTACTTTTTGAACCGCGCGCATCAGGAAGGCAAAGCGTTACTCTTTGAAGGCGCGCAGGCCACGATGCTTGATATAGACCACGGCACTTACCCGTTCGTGACTTCGTCGAGTTCATCCATCGGCGGAGCCTGCACCGGCGCGGGCATTTCGCCCAAAGCCGTAGGCGTCACCATCGGCGTCATCAAGGCTTACACAACGCGCGTAGGCGGCGGCCCGTTCCCGACTGAACTCAACGACGCGCAAGGCGAAGCGATTCGCCAACGCGGCGGCGAATACGGCGCTTCGACCGGACGCCCGCGTCGTTGCGGTTGGTATGACGCGGTGATTGCGCGTTACGCCGTGATGATTAACGGACTCGATGCGCTCGCGCTCACCAAGCTCGACGTGCTGGATGCCGAAGCCGAACTCAAAATCTGCGTCGGCTATCGCATCCACGGCGTCACGACCGATCAAGTGCCTTACGACGCCGAAGCCATGAACGTGGCGGAACCAGTTTATGAAACCATGCCCGGTTGGTTGAGCAAGACCGCCGGCATTGACCAGTTCGATGAGCTACCCGACAAGGCGCAGGCTTACATCAACCGATTGAGCGAACTTTCGGGCGCTCCGTTTGCGTTTATCTCGACGGGGCCGGAACGCAACGAAACCGTCATCAATGCAGACGTGTTGGCGCGTTGCGGACTGCAACTGAGTTTGTAATCGTGTTCAAAAATAAGTTGATGATTAACAACGTGCGCGCCCAAACGTAGTGACGACTTTAGTCGTTTCGGCTTGGAGTAGTGAACGCTGTTGCGCCAGTCGGAACGACTAAAGTCGTCACTACGTTTGGGCGCGTGTTGAGGTATTGTTATGAAAAAGCTGTTCTTTCTTTCTTTGCTCTTTAGCTGTCTCTGGCCTTTAGCCGCGCCAGCCCAAAGCACCAACGGCATCACCAATGGCATCAGGCACCTGACGATTTATGACGCAGGCGTCGCCGAGTTTCTCGAAGAACGCACGCTCGAACTTCAGCCCGGCGTCAACACCATCGAATGGCGCAGCCTCATGCCGAAGACCTTCATTGGAACGATTCGCGTGACAGCGGAAGGCGCAGATGTTACCCGCCAAAATATCACTTATGACGGTAACGAAGTGCGCAATGAAAAATCGCCTGTTTTGCATTTGACGATTGATAACAAAGGCGCTGCGGGCGTGCGCCGAATTCAGGTTGATTACCTTGCGCCGGGTTTGCGCTGGCAAGCTGATTATTCCTTGCTCTTGGAAGCTACGGGCAAAGACGTGCCGCCCAAAAGCGGAATGCTCGATGGCTGGGTTACGATTTTCAACGAAACCGGTACGGATGTCTCAGCCGGTGCGGTTGATTTAATCGCAGGTGAAATCGCGTTACTCAGCGAGAATGATGGAGGCTCTGGCTATCGTCCACTTTATCCGGCTCAAAGCAATGTCGGCGCGGTGAGTGAAATGGTTACTATTGAGGCAGCTTCAGCTACTGCCGAAGTCGGAGGCTTGAGTGTTTTCGCACGCATCCGCCTGGGGAAGAATATCTCCATGAAGGCCAATGCCTTGGTCAATCGCTTGCCGCTGGTGCAACGCGCCAAACTCACGCTGACCCAGCGCAACGTCTTTGAACACGCTCACAATGAGCAAACCGTCGCGCGCGGCGGCTTTACTTTGCAGCCTAGAGGCTTGCTAACTCGTTTTGTTACTCGCAACGAAACGGGCATCACCATGCCTGCGGGCAAAGTGACGCTCTATTCGCGCGATAACGATTTGGCGCAAATCGCCGGGCAAGACCGTATTCCGATTACCGCCAATAATGCTGAATACACCGTTTCGCCCGGACGCTCTTCAAATTTGGTGGGTACGCGCCGAGTGATTAGCCGCAAGAGCGTTCAATGCCGCAGTGAAGAAAATTGCTACGGCGGATCGAAGCTGATAACAACCGTCGAGATCGTTTTGGCAAATCGGAGCGCGGTGGAAGCCGATGCTTTCGTCCGCGAAGGCGTCGAAGTTGGCGATGGCAGCGAGTGGAAAATTACGCAAAGCACGGTGGCCGGCGAACGTTTAGGGGAACACTCTTTGCAGTTCAAGCTCACGGTTCCCGCTGGTGGCAGAACGACGCTGACCTATACAGTCGAAACCAAGTAACGATGTCGCATCTGCTGCAATTACTGTTACTGCTCGTCATCATCATCGCCTGCGCCAAAGCCGCCGGAGCGTTGAGCGTGCGCTTCGGACAGCCCGCCGTCTTCGGCGAAATCCTCATCGGTTTGTTGCTCGGCCCGACGGCATTGAACCTTTTGCACTGGCCTGTCTTTGCCGGACACGGCAACTTGGCGGCTACGTTAAAAGACCTTTCCGAAATCGGCGTGATCTTGTTGATGTTCGTCGCCGGACTTGAAACCGATCTCAACGAAATGAAACGCGTAGGTCGCGCCGCCTTCTTTGCAGCGACCGGTGGCGTAGTCTTGCCGCTCTTATTCGGCGCGCTCACGTCCAGAGCCTTTGGTTACGGCTGGCGCGAATCCATCTTTATCGGCACGGTGCTGACGGCAACGAGCGTTTCGATTTCGGCGCAAACCTTGATGGAGTTGCGCCAACTCAGATCGAAAGAAGGTTCGACGATTCTTGGTGCAGCGGTGATTGACGACGTGATGGGCATCATCGTGTTGTCATTTGTCGTAGCATTTGCCGCGATTGGCGGTGAAGCTGCTCAAGCACCCAAGCTGCCCGCACTCATCGCGCAACACTTGCTCGGCGGCAGCAAGTTCGCCGAAATCGGTTTGATCGTAGTTTTGATGCTGGCCTATTTCGCCGCCGCGTGGAGCTTCGGCTGGAAGTATTTCGACAAGCTGTTAGAAAGGCTTTCGCGCGTACCCGCCAGCCAGGCCTTGCTCGCAGGAACCGTAGCCATCGCGTTGTTTTACGCTTTTCTGGCTGAGTATGTTGGCCAGGTCGCAGCCATCACTGGCTCTTATCTCGCGGGCGTATTAGTCACGCGCACGCGCTTCAAAGAAAAAATTGACGAAGGCATTCATCCGCTCACTTACAGCGTATTCGTCCCGATCTTTTTCATCTCCATCGGCC
>JABFSD010000443.1 GCA_013140935.1 Acidobacteriota bacterium | reverse complement strand
GAGGGTGGACAGCCTCGCCGCCTGACTACGGATGCTGCCGAAGACGTCGTGCCCAGTTGGTCGCGCGATGGGCGGTGGATTTATTTCACTTCACAACGCAGCGGGAGTTTGCAGGTTTGGAAGATGGCCGCTACCGGAGGCGAAGCTATACAAGTTACGCAACAAGGAGGGTTTGAGCCGCTTGAATCGCCTGACGGCCAGTGGCTTTATTACGCGCGTAATCGCGGCTCTTCAGCCATCTGGCGCATGCCTGTGGCAGGTGGCGCAGAAAGTTTCGTTTTTGATTTTCACCAGAAAAATTATAGCCGACTTTGGACCTTCAGCGGCGCAGGGCTACTATTCGCCGCCCCTATCAGTTTGACCCGCGCCTCAGTGAAAACATTCATCAACAACCAGGAACGCCTGGTGGCTACTTTGGATTGCATCCTGCGCAGCGACGTGTCTGGGCTTAGTCTCGCACCCGATGGCACTGCCTTAATTTTCCCCGTCGTCCCGCAACGCGGGAGCGACCTGATCATGATCGAGAATTTTCGCTGACCTCAATCATTTCATTTCGACCATCCCTGAATGCTCCTTGCCGCCCCACATCATCAGCGCACCCCTAATGCCTGGGCATAACGCGCACCATACGTGATGATGAATTGCGCGCCCGCTCGTTTGAATACGTGCCATGTTTCGGGCAGCGCGGCGTCGAAATTGACCAAGCCGTTTTCCGCCAGCAACGACAACCCGCCGTATTCGCCGCTCACCTGATAAGCGCCGACCTGTTTGCTCGTGGCCGCGATGATCGGCTGAATCAAATCGAGCGAAGTCATGCCCGGTTTCACCATCAACAAGTCAGCACCTTCGTCGGCACAACGAACGCTCGCGGCAATCGCCGCCGTGCGATTGCGCGGATCGAGTTGATAATGCCGCCGGTCGCCGAATTGCGGCGCGCTGTCGGCGGCTTCACGAAACGGCCCATAAAAGTTGCTGGCGAATTTCGTGCTGTAACTCATCACCGGCGTCAGCTTGAATCCGTGCCGATCTAACGCCGCGCGAATATACGCGGTGCGGCCATCCATCATATCGCTCGGACTGATGCCGTCCGCGCCCGCTTCGGCAAAAGCCCGCGCCGATTCAGCCAACGCCTTGAGCGTTTTCTTGAGTGCGATCTTTTCGTCGTTCAACACAGCACAATGGCCGTGCGTCGTGGCCGAACAAAGGCACGTGTCCATCCACAGACAAAACGACGTGCCGAACGCCTTCCGCAATTCACGAATCACGCTTTGCGTGAAGCGATGATCGAATTCTTCGTCATGCTTTTCGGCGGGCACGGGAAAGAGAATGAATTGCGTTACGCCGGCGGCGAGGTCTTGCTCAACCTGTTTCAACAAGTGCGGCAGGCTTTGCCGCATCACGCCGCGCAAGCCCGGCACGGGTTCTTCGCCTTTGAGTCCTTCGACCACGAACAGCGGTTGAATCAATTGCGCACGATTGAATTCAGTCTCGGCGCACAAGTCGCGCAAATGCGAAGTGGCGCGCAACCGCATCGGTCGTTCATACGAATCGGCTTTTGTCTTACTCATCTTCTTCAGTCCTCCGCCATCTCGCGCAACCACGCCGCACGCGAAAGAAAGATGTGTGGCGGCAATCCGGCGCGCTCAATCACTTGTTGGGTATGCCCTGGCCCGCATGCGTGCGCCTTGCCCTTGAGCCACGGATGCAATGCCAACGCGCGTAAAAAATTCGAGCCGCTCGTCCAGAAAAACATTTCACGTCCGGTTAAATCCGGCGTGCTTTCGCGCGCGACCAAACGATACGTTGCGACTGTCGGCATCGAATGTTCAAGCAGCAAACTTTCGGCTTCGGCGTGCGTCAGCTTGCACGATTGCAGTTGTTTGCCTGCCAACAAATCAATCATCGGAGCTTCGCTTTCGCCCAAGCCATCGGTGCAACCATTCACCCACACGCCGCTTTGCGCCAGACGTTGCCAAGTCTTCCACCCGCCCGTCCACACAGTCTCAGACGTAAAACGAGATGGTATCTGGTTCCGCGCCGAGTAGAACAAGATACCATCTTGTTCTACTACCTCTGACGGCCACGCCTCGGCTTTGGCGATCCACCAGGCATCGGCTTGTCGCAACGGTGTTTCGTCAAAATCGGTCAACGCCTCGCGCGTGAACCATTCGTTTTCTTCGTTCGATAGCGGCCACAGTTGCGCACGCGGCATACGTGGCGGACGCGCTCGCATCGGAATCAAGCGGCTTTCATTGATCGTCGTTCCATCCGCCGCGGCACCGCATACGAATTCAATTTGTCCGTAAGGCCGGTGCAGCACACTCGCACCCAATGGCAAGTGGCAACCGCCGCCGTGCGCCGCGAGAATTTCGCGTTCGCGTGTGACTGCCGCAAACGTGGCTTCACAATTCACCGCCTGACAGAGTTCGCGCAAGTCTTTGCGCATCGAAGCGATCTCAATCGCCAACGCCCCTTGCGCCGGAGCCGTCGGGTTCACGCTCAACGGCAACACCATCCAACGGCATTGCGATAGTGAAGCCCGTAACTCATCTGATGCTGCGAGCAAACGATCCAGCGCAGCTTTCGCTACGATCAAGCTGTCGGGTTGCGAACCGTCTGACAAGGGCTGCCACAACTTGGCGACGCGCGTTTGAATGTTGCCGCGCACCGGTTCAAAACGAATCTTCGATAAAGGTTTGGGCAAGGCTGGCGGCAAGCACTGCGCCAGATTGAAAGCGCGACGCGGCGAAGAAGTCAGTAAGGTAAATTCATCAGCGTCTTTACGTTGTTCCCACCGATCACGTCTTATCAACAGCACATCGCGTTGATCGCCGCGCGGCAACGTAGCCACGACTTCAGTCTTGCCATCGGTCTCAAGCGGCAAGTCTTTCCACGAATGCACGACCAGATCGAATTCGCCGTTTAACAAGCCTGAGCGAAAGTCTGCGGTGAATACGCCTTTCTCGGGCATCTGCCACAGCGGCTCGTCCGCGCGTTGATCGCCCAGCGAGGCACGAAAGTGATAGGCCACTGACAAACCCGGATGCGCAGCTTGCAAAGCCTGACCGACCAATTCGGCTTGAATGCGAGCCAATCCGCTTTGTCGCGCGGCAATCGTTATTGCCATCCGTTTTCCTCTTAAAAATTCAGCTAACCCGCAAGCCTTTTGCCGCACACAAAAGTAATGCTAGATTGCCACCACTATGGAAATTCAATTCACCATCCAAATCTTCAAGGAAGGTAGGCTTTTCGTGGCGTATGCGCCGCAACTAGACATCTCGACGTGTGGCGGCACAGAAGCTAAAGCCAAAAACAATCTGCTCGAAGCCGTTCGCTTGTTTCTCGATGAAGCTGAGAAGATGGGAACCCTCGACCAAATACTAGAAGAGTCAGGTTTTGTACGCCGCCGCCAAACCTTTGCCGGGCCAAAATTCATTAGCACCCAGCCCGCTGCCTTGCCACTGAGATTCGCGCATGCAGAAAATTAGCCCCGTCTCTTACAAAGTATTGCAGTGCATTTTCGAACTCGACGGTTTCACGCACGTCAGAACTGAAGGCGACCATCTAGTGTTCACTAAACCCGAAGTACTGCGCCCCATAGTCATTCCCAAATACCACAGCATTCCGGTCTTCATCATCAAGAACAACCTGCGCACCGCCGGTATCAGCCGCGAGCGATATTTCGCTCTGTAGGAAGAATGCTAACGAACTTTTATTTGCGCGGAATGATCGGCAACTCAATTGCCGATGGATGTTCCGCGTCGTGATAAATCGTTTGTTGCGCCTTCACCATTCGCGTGCCGCCGAAGGTTTTCTCACCCGTATTCAAATTACGATTGAAACGCGGGAAGTTGCTGCTCGAAACATAGACGCGCAGCTTGTGTCCGGCCTTGAAAACATTGCTCGTCGCCCACAAATCAATCGTGTATTTCGTCGCCTGATTCGGCGTAATCGGTTCGGCTTTCGCAGTGCCGTTGCGAAAGCGTGCGCGGATGATTCCGTCGCCGAGATAACGCGCATAACCCGACGGATCAACGTCTACGATCATCGCCGTGAAATCGGTGTCAGCGGCTGAAGTCGCCGCGTAAAGTTCCATCGTGATGAAACCCGTCACCTCAGTTTCTTGTGCCATCGGCGGCGTCGAATAAACCAGCACATCGTTGCGCGATTCATTCGGACGTTGATCGGCTGGGCCGGGCGGCAAGCCTCCGCAACACAACCGTCCGCCAATCGTGCGCACCGGACTCATCGGGTCGTATTCAAATGCATCAGGCTTTTCGGCTTTCGGCATCGTCGTCGAAAGCGCGCCGTCGCCTTTGCTTGAGTTCGCGCCTGTGTCAGCGTGCAGGTAATACTTGGTGTATTGCGTACGCG
>JABFSD010000370.1 GCA_013140935.1 Acidobacteriota bacterium | reverse complement strand
TCTGGAAAATTACGCGCAAGTCGTGGAGGTCAAAAACGAAAAGACCGGCAAGAAAAAGCGCGTGCAGATTTTTCCGCGCTATCACCAGCTTGATGTCGTGCGCAAGCTGCTGGCCGATGCGGCTTGGTTCGGCGCGGGCAAGCGATACCTGATCCAGCATTCGGCAGGCAGCGGCAAATCGAATTCCATCGCGTGGCTGGCGCATCAATTGATCGGCTTGCGTAAAGACGGCAACCCAGCGTTCGATTCGATCATCGTCATCACTGACCGCCGCGTGCTGGACAAACAAATCCGCGAAACGATCAAAGGCTTCGCGCAAGTGTCTTCCATCATCGGCGCAGTTAAAGAAGGCGACGGCCAATCAAAAACGCAGCAGCTTTCCAATTACCTGCGGCAAGGCAAGAAGATCATTATTTCGACAGTGCAGACCTTTCCTTTTGTGCTGGATCGCATTGGCGAGGAACATCGCGGCAAGAAGTTCGCCATCATCATTGACGAAGCGCATTCCAGTCAGAGCGGACGCACCGCCGCTGCGATGAGTATGGCGTTGTCAGAAACCGGCGCGGAAGCCGAAAAGGAAACCACCGAAGACAAAATCAACCGCATCATCGAATCGCGCAAGCTGGTGCCGAACGCCAGCTATTTCGCGTTCACGGCGACGCCAAAGAACAAGACGCTTGAAATTTTCGGCATCCCTTACCGCGTCGGCGACGAAGTTAAGCATCGTCCGTTTCATAGCTACACGATGAAGCAGGCGATTCAGGAAGGCTTCATTCTGGATGTGCTGAAAAACTTCACGCCCGTGGACAGCTATTACCGTCTCGCCAAAACCATCGAAGGCGACCCGCTCTTTGACGTAAAAAAGGCGCGCAAGAAATTGCGCCGCTACGTTGAATCGCACAGCAAAGCCATCCGTGAAAAAGCCGAAATCATGGTTGACTATTTTCTGGAACAGGTCATCGGGCAAAATAAAATCGGCGGTCAGGCGCGCGCGATGGTCGTGACGGGCAGCATTCAACGAGCGATTCAGTATTATTTTGCTTTCCGCAGCTACTTCGAAGAAATCAAGAGTCCATACAAAGCCATTGTGGCTTTTTCAGGTGAGCCGGAATACGAAGGCGAAAAGGTGAGCGAAGCTTCGCTCAACGGTTTTCCCAGCCGCGAGATCGAAGACCGCATCCAGGAAGACCCCTATCGTTTTCTGATTTGCGCCGAAAAATTCCAGACGGGTTATGACGAACCACTGTTGCATACGATGTATGTGGACAAAGCTTTGTCAGGCATCAAAGCCGTGCAAACGCTTTCGCGGCTGAATCGAGCGCATCCGAAAAAGCACGATGTGTTCGTACTCGACTTTCAGAACAACACCGAAACGATTGAGCAAGCGTTTGCCGATTATTACCGCACGACAGTGCTTAGCGCAGAAACCGATCCGAACAAGCTACATACGCTCAAAGCCGAACTGGATGGTTATCAGGTTTATGCGCCCGAACAAATCGAAACCCTGGTTGATTGGTATTTGAACGGCGCAGACCGCGACCAGCTCGACCCGATTCTTGATGCTTGCGTAGCGGTTTATGTGAACGAGTTGGACGAAGACGGGCAGGTTGATTTCAAAGGCAAGGCGAAGGCGTTTGCGCGCACCTATGACTTTCTGGCGACGATTTTGCCGTATGGCGTGCAGGACTGGGAAAAGCTTTCGATTTTCTTGAATTTCCTGATTTCCAAGCTGCCTGCGCCGAAAGAAGAAGACCTCGCCAAAAGCATTCTGGGAGCGATTGACATGGACAGTTATCGCGCTGAAAAGAAAGCTACGATGGCGATTCTCATGCCTGATGCCGAAGGCGAGATTGATCCCGTACCAACTTCCGGCGGCGGGCGCAAACCAAAGCCGGAACTGGATCGGCTATCGAACATCGTCAAAGCGTTCAACGACCAGTTCGGCGGATTGTTCGCCGACACAAAGCGCATGGAAAAACGCATCACCGAGGAAATTCCTACCAAAGTATCAGCCGATAAGGCTTACCAGAACGCGAAGCAAAATTCCGACAAACAGAACGCCCGCATCGAACACGACAAAGCGCTCCAGCGCGTCATCACGGCGCTGTTCAAAGACGATGCGCAACTTTTTCAGGACAACGACTCTTTCCGGCACTGGCTGAAAGATACGGTGTTTCATTTGACCTATGACGTTGATGAGCCACATTGACTCTCACGTGCCTTTGAGAGTTTGCCGATGTCTATAACAGGCTCGGCGTGAGCGCGCCTTCGTGTTCGAGCAGCCAGCGTTTGCGTTCGAGTCCGCCCGCATATCCGGTCAGCGTGCCGTTCGCGCCGATGACGCGATGGCAGGGGACGACGATGCCGATGGGGTTGGCTCCGTTCGTCATGCCTACGGCACGGACGGCGGCAGGACGTTCGATCTGTTGCGCGAGTTCGCCATACGTACGCGTTTGTCCGGCGGGAATCGTTCGCAACGCCGCCCAGACGGCTTGTTGAAATTCGGTGCCGTGGGTTTTGACAGGTATGCGATTGAGCGCGGCGAAATCTCCGGCAAAGTAATCAGCCAATGCGACGCGCAGATTCGCAGGCGCAATCGCTTCGTATAGTTCATAAATGCCGTAATGTTGCCGCAACAGCTTCGTCATCCGCGTTTCGTAATCGCTGAAATCCAGCGCGTGCAAATTCTCAGCCTGCCACACCAGCAAGAGCGTGCCGAGCGGCGATTCCATTCGATCAAGATTGAGTTTCATAGTGGTTCCCTCTTCGAGACGTAGAACCAGATGACATCTTGTTCTACGTCTCGCTTAAGCCGATTCTTTCATCCATAAATGCATCACCGCATAAGCCCGCCACGGACGCCACGCTTCGCCCGCTTGCAACACTCGCTTGGGATTTTTTTCGTTGAGCGCTTTCATCACGCCTAAATCAGTATGCGGAAAAGCGTCAGGCCATGAGAGCGCACGCATCGCAATATAGTGCGCTGTCCACGCGCCGATGCCCGCGATGGTTTGCAACTGTTCAATCGTGGCGATGGGGTCGGCGGCGGGCGTGAGCGTGAGTTCGTTGGCGGCCAGCGCACGCGCCAGCGCGAGAATCGTTTGCGCGCGTTTCGGCAAAATGCCCAGTGCCGTGAGTTCGCTCGCGTCACGCGCGGCGATGTTTTCGGGCGCAGGGAACACCGTCGTTAATTCAGCAAAAGGCGAATCAAACGTTTCGCCGAACGCAGCAGCCAAGCGGCTCGCTAAAGTACGCGCGGCGACGACGCTGACTTGCTGACCGAGTACGGCGCGCACTGATAACTCGAAAGCATCCCACGCGCCGGGTACGCGCAAGCCCGGCGCGGCGTTGACGGCGGCGGTCAAAACTGCGTCGCGGCGCAGGTGTTCGTGAATAAGTTGCGGTTCGGCGCTGAGATCGAAGATGCGGCGCGCGCGTTCGACCACTTGCATAATCGGCGTGTGTTCGGGCAGCCACGCGCGCAAGAGCAAGTGCGCGGCATCGGCGACGAATTGCAATTCGATCACGCCCGCTTGGCCGTTGATTGCAATCGTGCGGCGATAAGTAGTGTCAGTAACATGTTCGACGCCGGGGATGGCGCGCGCTTGCAGGAAGCCGCTCATCCGCGCCCAGTCAAGTGGCGGACGATAAGGCAAGCGCAAGGTCAACGCGCCAGCGGCAGGGTGAGGTTGTTTGAGCGCGGTTTTCAAACCCGTACGCCCGCGAATCTCGGTCGGCGCTTGTTGGAAAGTCGCGCGCATCGCTTCGTTGAATTGGCGAATGCTGTTGAAGCCTGCGGCAAAGGCGATTTCGGTGAAAGGCAGGGCGGTCTCTTCGATCAGGCGCGCGGCGAAATGCGTGCGGCGCGCGCTGGCAATCGCTACAGGCGAAGCGCCGAGATGTTCGGCGAACAGACGCCGCAAGTGACGCGAGCCTACGCCTAAACGCGCGGAGAAGTTTTCCAGATTCGTATCGTCAAGCGCTCCTTCGTCAATCAAACGCAACGCGCGCGACACCACTGCGGAACTGCCCACCCACGCCGGAGTGCCCGGCGCCGATTCAGGACGGCAACGACGACAGGGACGAAAGCCTGCGGCTTCGGCGGCGGCGGCGCAAGCAAACTAGCGCACGTTCTCGAAACGCGGCGGCGTGACGCGACACACCGGACGGCAATAAATGCCCGTCGTCGTAACGCCGCCGAAAAAGCGTCCGTCAAAGCGCGCGTCGTGGCTTAACATCGCCTGATAACAAGTTTCAGCGTGCAATTCCATAGCTGTGTTTATAGGTGATTCGTGTTCATCGCACTGGCGGAATTCGGACATGATCCTTTAGACGTAGCGCGGACTTCAGTCGGCGCACGTGGCGCGGACTTTAGTC
>JABFSD010000836.1 GCA_013140935.1 Acidobacteriota bacterium | reverse complement strand
ATAGAGACCATTCAAAACATCATTCGCATTTTTTTGACCACTGACTTTGAAGGTGGACGCCACCAGCGCCGCGTCGAAAAAATCGCCCAACTGGAAGCTTGAGAGGTTTTATGACGAATACAGTTGAACTCAATCAGACCGAAGCGCTAATCCTGCAAGCACTGTTAGCGAAAGCGAAACTCAACGGAAAGAAAAACGGTAAGCCGATTGTGTTTTCGATTCAGAACGACGAGTCCTTGATCGTGCTGCATGCGAGTAGTTACCAAAAATTATTGGATCGGCTTGAAGAGGCAGAAACGATTGCCGCGATTAACGAAGGCCTGGAAGACATGAAGGCCGGACGCGGCATCCCCGCTGATGAATTCTTAGCTGAGTTACGACAGGAATTCGGGACAACCAAAGCAAAACGTAAGGCCGCATGAGCTTTCAAGTCATCATCTCAAAACGCGCGCAAAAAGACGTTCGTGCGATTGTTCGACGAATGGCGAAAGTGACGCCTAAAAAAGTAGACGGTTGGCAAGAGGCTTTCGCTGTGGCGTTGGCAAGTTTGAACGAATTGCCTAAACGCTGCCCGCTGATTAAAGAAGAAACGAAATTGAAAGGATTGCGCCACTTACTTTTCGATCAATACCGCATCATTTTTTCCATCCTTGACAATGAAGTGGTTTGGGTTAATCACGTAAGACACCAGAAACAAAAACCGCTTACATCAGATGACCTGTGAGATTAAAACCAAATGACGAACTATTACCAAAACCTAGCTGCCTCTGACCCGGAAGTGTTCGCCGCCGTGCAAAACGAAACGCGCCGCCAACACGAAGGACTCGAACTCATCGCTTCGGAAAATTTCACTTCCGAAGCCGTACTCGAAGCCGCCGGAACGACTTTCACGAACAAATACGCCGAAGGCTATCCGGGCAAGCGTTATTACGGCGGGTGCGAGTTCAGCGATGTAGTAGAAAACCTCGCCAGCTCGCGCGCCAAGCAATTGTTCGGCTGCGAACACGTCAACGTCCAGCCGCATTCGGGCAGTCAGGCGAATATGGCGGTTTATCTGTCGGTGTTGAATTACGGCGACACGGTGATGGGTTTCGACCTGTCGCACGGCGGACATTTGACGCACGGACATCCGCTGAATTTTTCGGGCAAGAGTTACAAGATCATTCCGTATGGCGTTAAGCCGAGCGATGAGATGATTGATTACGAAGAGTTCGAACGGCTCGCGCACGAAAACAAACCGAAACTGATCTTGTGCGGCGCGTCGGCTTATTCGCGCGTAATTGATTTCGAGCGCATCGCAGGGATTGCTAAATCAGTCGGCGCACTGTGTATGGCTGACATCGCGCACATCGCGGGATTAGTGGCAACGGGCGAACATCCTTCGCCGTTCCCGCACATGGATTTCGTCACGACGACGACGCACAAGACGCTGCGCGGCCCGCGCGCCGGAATCATTATGTGCAAAGAGCAATTCGCCAAAGACGTAGACCGCGCGCTCTTCCCCGGCATTCAAGGCGGCCCGCTCATGCACATCATTGCGGCCAAAGCCGTTGCCTTTAAAGAAGCGTTGCAACCTGAATTCAAGACTTATCAGCAACAAGTCAAAAAGAACGCGAAGGTGCTGGCTGAAACATTGGCTGGCGCAGGCTTCCGCATCGTATCGGGCGGCACTGACAATCACGTCTTCCTGCTCGACGTATTCAGCAAAGGCTTGTTCGGCAAAGACGCCGAAAAGGCTTTAGACGCGGCGCATATCACGGTGAACAAAAACTCGATTCCGTTCGATCAAAATCCACCGATGAAAGCGAGCGGCATTCGCCTCGGTTCGCCAGCGGTGACGACGCGCGGCATGAAAGAAGCCGAGATGAAACAAATCGCCGCGTTGATTGCCGAAGTGTTGGCTGCGCCTGCGGATGAAACGGTGCGCGCGAATGTGTCAGCGAAAGTGAAAGCGTTGACTGCGCAATTTCCGCTTTATCCCAATCGCCAGAGCTTGGCGAGCGGCGCGGCAGGCGACTAAGCAGAATCAGCCACGAATTAACACGAATTTTCACGAATGCATTCAAATCCTATTCGTGAAAATTCGCGTTAATTCGTGGCTGAATCATTTTCAGGAGAAGCTATCTTATGGGCATCGCTGCTTTGCAGGCCGTCAAAGTCGGTTCGTATATCTTCAAGCAAAAGTTCAAGGGCAATAAAAAATATCCTCTCGTGTTAATGCTCGAACCGCTGTTTCGCTGCAATCTGGCTTGCGTAGGCTGCGGCAAAATTCAGCATCCGAATGATACGTTGAAAAAGAATATGTCGCCTGAGCAAGCCTTTCGCGCGATTGACGAATGCGGTGCGCCGGTCGTGACTATCGCGGGCGGCGAACCGTTGCTGCATCCCGAAATCGAAGTCATCACGCAAGGCATGATTGCGCGCAAGAAATTCGTTTACCTTTGCACGAACGCCATCCTGCTCGAAAAGAATCTGCATCGCTTCAGGCCTTCGCCTTACCTCACTTTTAATGTGCATCTCGATGGTATGCGCGAACGCCACGATCATTCGGTTGATCGCGACGGCATCTTCGACATTGCGGTCAGCGCGATCAAAAAGGCCAAAGCGGCGGGCTTTCGCGTGAATACGAATACGACGGTGTTTGAGGGCGAAACGGCTGCGGGCTTGCACGAGATGTTCGATCTGATGACCGAACTTGGCGTAGACGGGATGACCATTGCGCCGGGTTACAGCTATGAAAAAGCGCCTGACCAGGATCACTTTCTGACGCGGCAACAGACGAATGAACTGTTCAAACAAGTGCTTGCGCCAATGGCGACGCGCAAAGGCAAACGTTGGCAATTCAATCAATCGCCGCTCTATCTCAAATTCCTGATGGGCGAAATTGATTATGAATGCACGCCGTGGGGCAGCCCGAATTACAACCTGTTTGGTTGGCAAAAGCCCTGCTATATGTTCAGCGATGGTTACGCGCCGACGTTCAAGGAATATCTCGAAACTACGGATTGGTCGAAATACGGTCGCGCGAGCGGCAATGCGAAATGTCAGGATTGCATGATGCATTGCGGACACGAGCCGACAGCGGCGATTGACGCTACGAGCAGCTTGCGCGGGATGTTGGTTTCGATCAAAGGTCTGGCTTGAAGCAGGCCGCCAAGGAGTTGCTTATGTCACGATCAACCATTTTGCCGGAACGACTCACCGCGCCGCTGCCGTCTGCCGTGAACGGACATTATGCGGCGGAAGAAACCACGGCGCGCGGTCAGGAAAAAAACAACGGCTTGCCAGCGAAGCCGCGCCCGAAATATCCGCTCACTGCCGAAGAACTAGCCGCCATACGCGAAAAAGCAATACACATCATAACGAAGGATGACGAACCCGTGGATGGTTTATTTACGGCCAAATTGCAACAACTGTTGGTGGATGCGCTCGTCAGTTCATGGACGCCGCCGCCGCATCCGTCGCGGCCCGACCAGCCGCGCACCTTTGTGGCCGTCGCCAACGTGGGCGTTTTCGACGACGTCAACACGCACGGCATTGTGCCGGACATGATGGTCAGCCTGGATATACACATAGACGATGCGTTGCGGTTTACGCATCACCGTTCCTATTTTTTGTGGGAATTCGGCAAGCCGCCCGACCTCGTGATAGAGATCGTGTCAGACCGTCGGGGCGGCGAGTTGAGTCATAAGAAGGCGCGCTACGCCGCAATGGAAGTGCCTTATTACGTCGTGTATGACTCCGACCTCCGTTTGAGCAAACGCAGCTTGCAAGTCTTCGAGTTGAGCAAGGGCAAATATCGTTTAAGCAAAGACGACAGCATGCCCGGCTTGGGCCTGAAGCTGATTCTGTCATACGAAACCATCGAGCACGCCACGGGCACCTGGCTGCGTTTCGCCGATCTTGCCGGCAACAAATTGCTGTTCGGCTACGAACGCGCGCAACAGGAAACGGCGCGCGCGAAGAAAGAAGCCACACGCGCAAAACAGGCAGCCTCGCGCGCGCAAAAAGCTGAAGCGCAGGTTGCGCGCCTGACTGCCAGGTTGCGCGAACTCGGCATTGATCCGCAAAGTGTCTGAACGAATTGTTCCACTCGCGCCGTGCAGGGGTTATGCCTGGCGCTTTGCTTATGCTCATCACCAGTCCCGCCAACGAACGCCTCAAACACGCGCGCCGCGTCCGCGAAGGCCGCGAGCCTGAACTGATTTTTATCGAAGGTGAACGCCTCGTCGCCGAAGTCCTGCAAGCCCAACTCAGCTTGCACGCTGCCTTTCACCTGCCCGAACTGAACGACCACGCAGCAGCGTTGCTAAAAGAAATGAACTGTCCGCTTTATGCCGTCAGCGAAGCCGTGATGACGACATTGAGCGACACCGTAACGA
>JABFSD010000752.1 GCA_013140935.1 Acidobacteriota bacterium | reverse complement strand
GGCTCCGTTGTTTAAGCAAAAGCTGAGCAAAGTGCCAAAAAAGAGCGATGGGAGTGATGGGAGAAATAGGAGTGATGGGAGCGAAGCGAACAGCGTGGAACACTCACCAGAAAATAGCTCAGACAAGCAAAAAACTGAACCGTTATCAGACCAAAGTAGCGACAAAGTAAAGCCTGCGTCGTTATCAGACGATGGTTTTAGAGAATTTAAGGCTGCGTTGACACCGTTGGACGATTGGCTGTTCGGCCACGATCACGCCGATTCTCTGTTGCGCACGCAACTGGGCGTAGCCTCGCTTGATGGTTACGGTCTGACCGACAAAGCCTTTGCCGTATGCGCGGCGGGCGCGGCGGTGCATTACATCAACGAGACGCAGCGCGCTCAGGCGGGGCATTTGAGTGAGATTACGTTTTTTGAGACCAGCGATGCGCTGGTGCTGGACGCTACAACGGTGAGCAATTTGGAATTGGTACAGGCTACAGACGGTATCGCGGCGCACAGTCTGTTCGGCGTGCTGGATGAAACAATGACGGGGATGGGCGCGCGACTTTTGCGGCAGTGGCTGTTGCGGCCTTCGGTAAAGCTGGCCGAGATCGAAACGCGGCTGGATGCGGTCGAGGAACTCAAAAGCGCACCGATCAAACGCGACCAGTTGCGCCGCCAGCTTGAATCCATGTCAGACCTCGAAAGGCTGGCGGGAAAGATTACGTTGGGACGCGCCAACGCCCGCGACCTGTTGGCGTTGCGGAATTCGATTGAGTGCATCCCTTCGTTGCGGCGGACGATTGCCGCGTCGAAGGCTTCCCTGTTGCAAGTTTTATCAGAGAGTTTAGATGAACTCGAAGACCTTAAACTATTGATTGCCAATGCAATTGCGGACGAGCCTCCGGCGGCGGCGAATGAGCCGGGAATGATACGCGATGGGTTTAATCCTGAACTGGACGAGTTGCGAAATCTGGCGCATAGCGGCAAGAGTTACATCGCTGCTATCGAAGCCCGCGAACGTGGACGAACGAGCATCGCTTCGCTTAAAGTCAAGTTTAACAACGTGTTCGGCTACTTCATCGAAATCAGCAACACTCATAAGGACAAAATTCCGACCGATTACGAACGCAAGCAGACGCTGGTGAATGCGGAGCGATATACGACGCCGGAATTGAAGGAATACGAGGCTAAGGTTTTAGGTGCAGAAGAACGCATTATCACATTGGAAATAGAGCTATTTAGCCAAGTGCGCCAGCAACTCGCGCGCGAAGTCCGCCGTATTCAAGGCGTAGCCCGCGCCGTCGCCTTGCTGGACTGCTTAACGGCGTTAAGTGAAGTCGCCGCGCGGCGCAATTACGTGCGGCCTGCGATTCACGAAGGTGATGAAATCGAGATCAAGGCGGGTCGGCATCCCGTCATAGAGAGCTTCGGCGAACGCTTCACGCCGAACGATCTGGCGGTGAATAACACGACAGACCGGCTGCTGATCATCACGGGGCCGAATATGGGGGGCAAGTCGGTCTATCTCAAACAAACCGCGCTGATCGTCATTCTGGCGCAAATCGGCAGCTTCGTACCCG
The DNA here is from genome assembly GCA_013140935.1 of Acidobacteriota bacterium. Classification (GTDB taxonomy): domain Bacteria; phylum Acidobacteriota; class Blastocatellia; order RBC074; family RBC074; genus JACPYM01. The sequence continues at coordinate 2,819 of JABFSD010000752.1, read as the reverse complement.
CCGCCTCAGCCCGCATCGCCCTCGTAGACCGCATCTTCACCCGCGTAGGCGCGTCGGACAATCTGGCGCGCGGACGGTCTACGTTTATGGTCGAGATGACCGAAACCTCGAACATTTTGAATACGGCGACGCCGCGCAGCCTCGTGCTGCTCGACGAAGTAGGGCGCGGGACGGCTACGTTTGACGGCCTGTCGCTGGCCTGGGCGATTGCCGAATACCTGCACGATCACGGCCAACACAGCGCCAAAACACTGTTCGCTACGCACTATCACGAGCTCACGGAACTCGCCAAACTGCGGCCCGGTGTACGCAATTACCAAGTCGCCGTCTCAGAAGCAGGCGGCGACATCGTATTTTTACGCCGCGTCGTAGCCGGGTCGGCCAGCAAAAGTTACGGCATTGAAGTCGCGCGGCTGGCCGGATTGCCGAAAACAGTCGTCGAACGCGCCCGCGAAATTTTGACGAATTTAGAGCAAAACGAACTCGACGTAACCGGCAAACCCAAGTTCGCGCGCCATCTGAAAAAGGCAAGCAAGCATGTGAATCAGTCGTCACTGTTCGATACGCCAGCGGAAGAAGGTGAGGCGTGATTCAACTTGTCTGCCTTCTGACCTCATGGTTCTTGAGAGTAAATCTCTGCCTAATTGAAAAAAGATCGCAAGTGAGAAACTATGTTTGATGGACAACCGAAAGAAGTTCTCATTTACCGCGCGGCGGATGGCACACGCCCCTTTGCCGAGTGGCGCGATAACTTGAACGACCGCGCGGCATTGGCGCGCATTCAGACGCGGCTTGATCGCCTGGAAGAAGGAAACCCCGGCGACTATAAATCAATCGGCGGCGGGCTGTATGAGTTACGCATAAAATTTGGCGCGGGCTATCGTGTCTATTTTGCGTTCAACGGTTTGCAGATCGTTTTGTTACTCTGTGGCGGAACGAAGAAAACGCAGCAAGCTGATATTGAAGCCGCGCGGACTTAGAGACTATCCGAGAACCCTCGTTTCACCAGTAGCCCGCTTGTCGGGAGCATTCAAAATAAAGGACTTTTGGGTTGCCTCGGCCAGCGAGCCGCAGGTCAAAGAGGGGTTCTCGGATAGTCTCTTATTGGAAAGATCATCAGGAAAGAGAAGCATCATGATTGACCACCAACCATTGGACGAATTTCGTATGGAGTACTTACGCGGCGATGCGGCAGATGCGGCAGAATACTTGCGCGCGGCGTTGGAAGAAGCCGCTGAGTTTCCCGCAGGAGTCATTACTGCAATGTCTCACGTTGCGCGCGCGCGCGGCGGCATTGAAGACTTGGAACTAACGCTAAACGAACGCGCAGCGTTGGCTAATGCCATCGGGCGTAGTCTGGCTCACGCTACGCCGCCATTCAGTACGGCCTTGCTGGCGGCCTGATGACTAATCGGATTGAGTTCCCGTCGGCGGACGACACCGAAGATGATGAAGCGGCTTAACTCATAGTATTTCTGCAATTACGGCGAATGTCGGCAGGCCGACAAACAAGGAGATTCAATATGTCTTTAGCAATCGCACCACGCAAAACCAGCCAAGGCTGGATGATAGATTTGCCTGATGATATGGCAGAGGCACTAAATGTCGCTCACGGTTCTATCGCTTTGCTTTATGTGAACGATGGCAACGTTGAAACGGAACTGTTGCCACCGCCTACCGATGAATTAAAAGATTTCTTCGAGCGCACCTACGCGAAATACAGCGATACGTTTAAAGAATTGAAACGGCTCGGCGACTGAGCATTTTGTGATGGAAGTAAATTACCTCAATTATGCCGAAGCCGTCTTGTTGCATTTGATGATGATGCGGCGAGAGAGTGAAGATCGCGCTGGTGCTTTTGATCCCAACCTCATCAAGTCAGCGTTGGCTCGCCCGCAACACGCTGCCACATACGAAAACGCTGATCTGATTCGTCAAGCTGCGACGCTCTGTTTCGGACTCATCAAAAGCCATCCGTGGGTTGGCGGCAATAAACGAACGGCGACGTTGCTGGTCGAGCGGTTTCTGTTCATCAACCAAATCGAAGTAATCACCACCAAGCCCGAAACCATTGAACTGGTTTTGGCGGTTGAATCCAATCAATGGGACGTTGATCAAATCACTGAATGGTATCGGCAACACACACGTATAAAAGGGAGAAACTAAAATGACACAACAGTCAGCCAGAAGTCGTAATTCAAGATGCCGCTGCCTGTCAGCAATTGCTTGAACGTGGCGAATCAACTGACGCAATTCAAGCAGAAGCCCAAGCACCCGTGAATGGCTCATCGGCTGAGTTAGAGCGAGAAAAATTGCGAGCGCAGATACTAGCGCAAGGTCATAAGTTTTACGGCATCTTTGCCGATGATCCAGGAGCGATGGAAGTCTTTGACGAGATTGAAAAGGCAAGGAACGAATTTACCTTGGCTGACCTCAGCGACCCAAAATAAGCAACTGAGAGGCAGAGCAAAATCAGTTGATTTTGATTTCGCTCTGCCCTTTCATCACCAGCAAAGACTCACTTGATATTCACCTTCACCGTATTCGCCGTCTTGCCGCCAACCGTCAACACGACATCAATTTCACCGGCTCCGGCGAGGCTTTTGGGAATCCAGACGTTGACTTGATCGAGTCCGGCAAAACCTGCCAGAGCTCCTGCGAAAAGCACTTGGGCATCGGCATTGCCCAGCTTGGCTACGACATTGTTCAAACCGCCGTTGTTGCGCAAGCCGGTACCATACAAAATCAGGTAGACCGCTTCGTTGGATGGGCCTAGGTCAATGGGCGTACCGACAAAACGTAGGGCGGCGTTATCAAAC
>JABFSD010001141.1 GCA_013140935.1 Acidobacteriota bacterium | reverse complement strand
CGCGCTGGATGGTGACGCAAGCCAAGTCAGTTTACCGAAGTTACCACCGCTTTCCACTCACGTTGATTCGTCGTTGGTGCAAGCCGCTGTGGCTTTTTTGCGTCGCACCAGTCTGCCTATCGAACCGCGCAAGAGTTGGCCGAGCGGTGGCTTGCCACATTACGGCGTGAGAGGCCGGATCGCGGCTGAACATCAATCGCAACCCGGCAAAGCGCTGTGTGTTTGGGGCGATGCGGGCTGGGGCGGACTGGTCAAGCAAGGCAAATATCGCGACGGACGGTTTGCCGACGAATTGGTCACCGCTTGCGTCGAACTCTTGCAAGCCTGGAATCCGCAACCCAGTCCGGCTTCGGTGACGTGCGTGCCTTCGTTGCGCCATCCTGATTTAGTGCCTGATTTTGCCAGACGTTTAGCCGTGGCCTTAGGCCTTCCTTTTCATCCGGTCTTGCTCAAAACGGCTGACCGGCCTGAACAAAAGACGATGGTGAACAGCGCGCAACAGGCGCGCAACCTTGACGGTGCATTGGCTGTCAGTGAAAACCCCTTGCCCAACGGACCGGTGTTGCTCGTGGATGATATGGTAGATTCGCGCTGGACTTTTACCGCCACGGCTTGGCTGCTCCATTCCCAGGGAAGCGGTGTAGTTTGGCCGCTGGCACTCGCACAAACCGGACACGATCAATGAGTAAACCACTTTCTCTGAACACCCAGGCGATTTTGTTGCTGACCGCGCCTTTACTGGCAGGGCGCAACGGCGACATGCCAAAGTTGCTCACACCGGGCGAATATAACCGGCTGATGCGACATCTGCGCGACTTGCACCAACAGCCATCCGATCTTTTATCCGGCGATGGCGCTTTGTTGAGTGCCTGCCAGCCCGTACTTGATGAGAGCCGATTGCGGCGTTTGTTAGAGCGGGGCTTTCTATTGAGTCAGGCCGTCGAACGCTGGCAGTCGCGTGCCCTTTGGGTCATCAGCCGTGCTGATGCAGATTACCCCCGCCGGTTAAAAGTGCGTTTGAAAGAAGAAGCCCCAGCAGTGCTTTATGGCTGCGGCGCGGCGCGCTTACTGGAAACCGGCGGCTTGGCGGTCGTAGGCTCTCGCCACGTTGACGACGTACTCATTGATTACACCATGGCACAGGGACGGTTGAGCGCTCAGGCTCACCAAACCATCGTCTCAGGCGGCGCAAAAGGGATTGATCAGGCTGCGATGAGAGGCGCGCTCGAAGCAGGCGGACAGGCTTGCGGTGTGCTCGCAGACAGTCTTGAAAAGATCAGCCTCCAGCGCGAGCATCGCAATCCGTTATTGGAAGAGCGTCTGGTGTTGATTTCCCCCTACGATCCCAACGCCGGTTTCAATGTCGGGCACGCCATGCAACGTAACAAGCTGATTTATGCGTTGGCGGATGCGGCGCTGGTGGTCAACAGCGATTACGAAAAGGGTGGAACCTGGGCGGGTGCCGTCGAACAGTTGACGAAGCTTCGACTGGTTCCGGTTTACGCGCGCGTTTCCGGTGAAACAGGAAAAGGACTGCTGGCGCTGCGCCAAAAAGGTGCGCTGCCATGGCCTGATCCGCAGACCGCGGATGAGTTCATCGCAACGCTCGACGTAGCTGGGCCATTAGAAGTTGCGCCTCTTTCACCACCTGCCAGCGTATTCGCCGTACCTCCTGTCACACCTTTGCCGAAAGAGTCTTTATTACCTGCGAAGCCCAACCGAAAAGCTGCGAAGCCAGCCCCACCAACGTTACCGCCGTTGTCCGGCGCAGGGGAAATGTTATTTGCCAAAGTGCGAGAATTGCTGCTCCAGATGTTGGCCGACCCCAGAACCGAAGCTGAGACAGCGGCGGATTTGAACGTATCGAAAGGCCAAGTACACGAATGGTTACAACGCCTGGTTGCGGAAGGGGCACTGAAAAAAGTTCATAAGCCAATCAAGTATCAGGTCAATGTGCAACGTTCCTTATTGGAATAAACGGCACCGCCGCGTCTTTATCGCCACAACTCAAGCCTGCTCCGGCGCAGTGGCGGCAAGGACGCAACTAATCCAGACAAGTTTGTCAGGATTAAGGTCGTCTGCTAGTCTCTCGCTTCGTTTTTCCCAAAAACACCTAAGAGGAACTCGCGTTTGAAGATTACTGCACAGGAAGAATACGGATTGCGTTGCATCTTGCAGTTGGCGCGGCAAGATGCTGAACCGGGTGAGTTGTTGCTGGTGCGCGACATCGCTGAGCGCGAGGGCTTGTCGGTCGCTTACGTCGAAAAAATTCTCTGGATGTTGAGCCGCAGCGGATTGGTCGAAAGCGCGCGCGGGCCGAAAGGCGGTTATAAACTCACGCGCCCCGCCGCCCTGATTTCATTGGGTGAAGTGATGCGCACGCTCGGCGGCATTCAGACTGAAGACGAGTTGTGCGGACAGTTCACGGGCAACCACGATACCTGCGTACACCACAGCGATTGCGGTTTGCGTCCCGTCTGGGCGAGCATCACCGATATGGTCAACAGCGTATTCGATAAAGTTCCGTTGACCAGTTTGCTCAACGGCGGTTTGGACGTGAGGTTCATTCAGATCAGCACGCCGCATCGCGCGAGCAACCAAGCGGCGGCAACGGCCCGTTAAAATTTTTTGCAGGTAAACCTGACAACTTAGTCATCTTTAAGTAGAGAAGCATTTATGAGTACCGCAACTTTCGAAGCGTTAGCCAATCAGGAATACAAATACGGATTCGTCACCGACATCGAAGCCGAAACCATCCCGCGCGGTTTGAGCGAAGACATCGTCCGCACGATTTCGGCCAAAAAGAACGAACCCGAATGGATGCTCGAATGGCGGCTCAAGGCTTATCGCCATTGGCTGACGATGACCGAACCCGATTGGGCTAACGTGGGCTATCCGAAAATAGATTATCAGGACATGATTTATTATTCCGCGCCCAAGCAGAAAGAGAAGAAAGCCAGCTTGGACGAAGTTGATCCTGAGTTACTTGATACATTTGCGAAACTTGGCATTCCGTTGCACGAACAAAAGATGCTCGCCAACGTGGCGGTTGACGCGATCTTTGACAGCGTATCGGTCGCTACGACGTTCAAAGACAAGCTCTATAAAGCAGGGGTTATCTTTTGTTCGTTTTCTGAAGCGCTGCACGAACATCCTGAGTTAATCAAAAAATACATTGGCTCAGTCGTACCTTACACCGATAATTATTTCGCGGCGTTGAACTCAGCGGTATTTTCTGACGGTTCATTTTGCTTCATTCCTAAAGGCGTTAAGTGCCCGATGGAGCTTTCGTCTTACTTCCGTATCAATAACTCAGAGTCGGGGCAGTTTGAACGCACGCTGATCGTTGCCGAAGAAGGCTCGCACGTCTCTTACCTTGAAGGTTGCACCGCGCCGAAATTCGATAGGAACCAGTTGCACGCCGCCGTAGTTGAGTTAGTCGCGTTAGATAACGCCGAAATTAAATACTCAACGGTGCAAAATTGGTACGCCGGCGACGAGAACGGTAAAGGTGGGATCTATAACTTTGTGACGAAACGCGGCGCGTGCCGTGGTGTTAATTCCAAAATTTCATGGACGCAGGTCGAAACCGGTTCGGCCATTACGTGGAAGTACCCAAGCTGCATCTTGCAAGGCGATAACTCAATTGGCGAGTTTTATTCGGTGGCGCTGACCAATCACAAACAACAAGCCGACACGGGGTCGAAGATGATCCACATCGGCAAAAACACGCGCAGCCGCATCATCTCGAAAGGCATTTCCGCCGGACGCTCGAATAACAGCTATCGCGGCTTGGTTAAGGTATTGCCCAAAGCCGAGAACGCACGCAATTACACGCAATGCGATTCGATGCTGATTGGCGCGAGTTGCGGCGCGAATACCTTTCCTTACATCGAAGTCGGAAATAACACCGCGAAAGTTGAGCACGAAGCGTCTACGTCAAAGATCAGCGAAGAACAGATTTTCTATTTCAATCAGCGCGGCATCGGTACGGAAGAGGCCGTCTCGATGATTATCAATGGCTTTTGCAAGGAAGTGTTTAACGAATTGCCGATGGAATTCGCGGTGGAGGCTACGAAGCTGTTGGGACTGAAGCTGGAAGGCAGCGTCGGGTAACTTACACAAAAAGGAGAATTTTTATGGGCGAAGTCAGAGTCAAAATCAAACTTACGAATAATGTTGATGACGTGTTAGCGCAGCAGGGAAAGCTGGCGTTGGATCAAGTGCGCAAGATGGAAATTGAAGGCATCGTTGACACGGGAGCGGTTTCGTTGAGCCTGCCTTCTCACGTAGTTGAGCAATTGGGATTGACACGCAAATACAAACAGATGGCCCAATATGCCGATGGCAGACTGGAAGAAGTAGATGTTACCGAACCCATTTATGT
>JABFSD010000303.1 GCA_013140935.1 Acidobacteriota bacterium | reverse complement strand
GCTGGGGGTTGGGCCGCAGATTGAGTTTGGTTGGTCGCGGGTGCAGGTTTGGCGGCTTGCGGTTCTTCGGTCAGAAACGACAGGCTTTCGACTTCGTTCAATTTGATGGCTCGGCTCTCCCCTTTCAAATCGAGATAGACGGTTTCGGCGTCGGCGCGTACGAACAGGCCGCCGATGAGCGCGCCCTTTTTCGTTTTCACAATCACGGAATGTTTAGCGACAGGCGCAGGAGAAGCCGTGGTGCGCTCTGCCCGGTTTCTTTGCGAAGTGCGGCTTTGCCCGGCGGTGAGTCCGCCCAAAAGAATGACGCCGAAAACGATGCTCGTAAAAATCCATAACTGTTTCATGACAGAACTCCTTGTCCTTCAGAAAGACACTTTATCTATCTGCTGTTGAATCATGAAAAGGGCGTGCCAGTGATGATGGCCTCAAACCGACAGATTCTTTAGCTCCGTTAGGAGCGGCCTGTTTATAGAATGAAGGCGCAATGTCCTCAAGCTCCGTTAGGAGCGGCATGTGTCGGCACAGGTCGCTCCTAACGGAGCTTGAGGATTTTTTTGCACCGTTGCTATAAACAGGTCGCTCCTAACGGAGCTACAGAATCTGCGGCGTTCGCTTTGAATAGGCTTGGAAAAAGACGACGGGGCAAGATCAAGCGGGCAGGCCGATGGTTCGCAATAATTCCTGAAAACGTGCATCGGTGCGCAGTCCGTCAAAGATCGGTTCGGTGCCGAGATGGATGAGATAAGAGCAGCGTTCTTCAATGGCACCTTCGAGAGCTTGCAGGGCGGATTCGGTTTCGCCGATCCCGGCGTAAATCAGGGCGAGGAAGAAGTAGGAGCTTTTACCTTCGGCCAGGCGAGGCATGATTTGAGCTACGAGCGCGGCGGCTTGTTCGCGTTGTCCGGCGCGTCCGTAAACGTAACCCAGCGCGCCGAGCAGCACGTCGCCTTCGCCGGAGAGTTTGTAGGCGCGTTGCAGCACTTTGATCGCTTCGTCGAAGCGGCTTTGCTGGGCGTAAATCAGGCCGAGATAAAAGCGCGCGTGAACGTATTGCGGGTCGAGTTCGAGTACGCGCTCGCAATGCTGGGCGGCGACGGCGTAATTGCGCGCCTGATATTCGACCCAACCCAGATTGGCCTGAAAGACGAAGGCGAGCGGTTCGAGACGATGCGCCTGCTGTTGGTAATGGCGCGCTTCGTCGTGGCGGGCAAGCGCGCTGAGCAGGATCGAGGCGTACCAGTGCGAGGCCGTCGCGTAGTTCGGATTGAGTTGCAGCGCGCGTTGGAATTCGCGCTCAGAGGCGGCCCATTCCCATTCGTACCAGCCGTAAATCGCGGCCAGCGAGGCGTGGGCTTCGGCAAGAGATTCGTCGAGGTGCAGCGCGCGCAACAGCGCCTGTTTGGCTTGCGGCATCGCCATCACGGGCGGCGCGGCTCCGTAAGACGCGACGATGATGAGGCAGTCGGCGAAGCCTACGAAAGCGGGGGCGAATTCGGGGTCAAGAGTGAGCGCGCGTTGGAATGCCGCTACGGCCAGTTTCATGGCGTGGGCGTTGCGCTGATGCCAGTGAAAGCGGCCCTGCAAATAGGCTTGATACGCTTCGGGCTTATCGGTTGCGCGACGCTGTAAGTGTTCCTGTTGCGATTCGTTGAGGCGCAGTTTCAGGTTGCGGCAAAGCTCTTCGGTGAGTTCCTGTTCGAGCGCGAGAATGTCTGCGAGCGGACGCTGGTATTGTTCGCCCCAGATTTGCGATCCGTCAGCCGGATTGACGAGTTCGGCCTTGACGACCAGCTTGTCGCCGAACTGATGCAGACGGCCTGCGAAGACGGCACGCACGCCGAGTTCGCGCCCGATTTCGAGCGCGTCTTGTTGCGCTCCGCGATAACGCTGGACGGTGCTGTAAGCCAATACGCGCAGTTGCGGCAAGCGCGCGAGATTGAATATCAGGCTTTCGGGAATGCCTTCGCTCAGATAGGCCGCGTCTTCTTTGCCGCTGACGTTGACGAAGGGGAGTACGGCCAGCGAGTCGAAGGTGCGTGCCCTACTATCTGATGGACTTGAAGATTGTCGGCTGCCAGACGAGCCGGATGGATGGGTGATCGGGTTGTTGCCTGACTGATTGAGCACTTGTGTCAGCCAGTCGGTGCGGCTGTCGCTGAGGGGCTGGCCTTGTTGCAGCCGTTTCAAATCGTTGTGCAATTCGTCAGCAGCTTGGTAGCGGTCTGCGGCATCTTTGGTGAGCAGACGGCTGATGACGCCCTGCAATTCAGCCGGAGTTTCGGGTGCGTAGCGTGCGAGCGGTTGCGGCGTGCGGTCGAGCAGGGCTACGAGAATGTCGCCGGTCGTGGGGCCGTCGAAGGGCAGGCGTCCTGCCAGCATTTCGTAAAGGATTACGCCGAGGCTGAACAGGTCTGTGCGGGCGTCTACGACAGCGCCGCGCGCTTGTTCGGGCGACATATAGCGCAACGTACCTAGAATCATTCCGGGCGTCGTTTGGGCTGCGTTGGGTGAGGTTTTCAGGAAGCTGGCGAAGGTTTCGTTGTCTTCTGTGCTATCTGCGTGGGTGGCGTTGGGGTCGGTCAAAAACTCCGATTCGGTCAGCTTGGCGAGGCCGAAATCCAGCACTTTCAGGTAACCATCTGTGCGCAGCATGATGTTTTCGGGCTTGAGATCGCGGTGCGCGATGTTCGCGCTGTGCATCGCGGTGAGGGCGGCAGCGAGTTGTATGGCAAGGGGCAGGGCTTCGTTGAGGGCTACGCGGCCTTGCCTGAGACGTTCGCGCAGGGTTTGGCCTTCGATAAACTCGGTCGCAATGAAGCGCAGCCCGTCCACTTCGCCAATCTCGTAAATGGTCATTACATTGGGGTGGTTCAGTCGGCTGGCCGCGTGGGCTTCCTGCTCGAAGCGTCGCAGGCGTTCTTTATCCTGAGTGAATTTATGAGGGAGTACTTTGAGGGCTACGCGACGCTTGAGGCGCGTGTCTTCGGCCAGGTATACCTCGCCCATCCCGCCTGCCCCGATTTTCGAGAGAATCCGATAATGTGAAAGTTGCGTGGGGAACATTCGTTTCGATCCTGCTGGAAGTGTAAAACGCGCGGCATCTTAGCTCAGCTTGCCGCAGATGTCTTTCCGTAAATTGTCTCCGCCCAAAACCTGCCTTGCTTAATAAACATAAGGTGAGATGGCTTAACTGTTTTTGGTCGGCGGGACGACGAAGCGGGGAAGTCTATTTGTGGCTTTGGATAGGCGGAGTTATCTGAAGTCGTTAAGCAGCCAATCTCACTATAATTCGGCGGATGAGCTTGAAAGCTATTTCATTATCTTGCTGTATGTTGCGAGCTTTATCTTGAAACTAGATAAACTATTCTAAAGTAAATTCGAGGCTTAAATAGCATATTCTCAAGTAAAGGATGAGCATGAAATCAACGACGGTAACTTGCTGAGGGCTAACGAGTTAAGTAGACTGACAGCAACAAGGCAATCGCGGCACGAATTAAGCTGTTTCTGTGCGATTAAACAGTCTGAACTGAGCAAAGTTAAGGGCAATCGTGCGATCAGGTCAGCGGCAATGGGAGGGATGGGAGCCATGAGAAAGGAAGACTGAACCGCACTAGTGCGTGGGGTTCGAAGCGGCGGAATTCCCTGCTCTTACGGCGGACAGTCGCCGACACAAGTGCTGTAGGCTCAAAAGCCACCGATTCTGCCCAAACAAGACTGAGTCGTTATCAGCCGCTCGTCTCAGAATTTGCAATGATTGTTTCACTGTTTGCTGAGGGCCTTCGGGCTTGAGTAAGGGAAGACAATTTGTGTGGTTGGCTGGGAACGTTCGCTGGAACAAAACTCAGCAACCTGGAAAGGTTGCTGTACCCTTTATCTGGCTTTGAGTACGAGCAGCGTAATGTCGTCGTCTTGCGGGATTCCGGCGGCCCAGTCTTCGCCGAGAGCGAGTAGCTTTTCGATCAGGGCTTGAGGGGAAATCGTGTGGCCGTGGTCGGCAAGCATACGTTTGATGGTGTCATCACCGAGCATTTCCTTGTCCGCGTTGAAGCGTTCGGGCAGACCGTCGCTCATCAATAAAAGTAGGTCGCCGGAGTGAAATTCGAGGGTGAATTCGGTGTAAGGGTATTGCTTGATGCTGCCGAGCGGGACGGCTTTTTGCAGGTGTTCTTCGACCTGGCCGGTGGCGGCGCGATAGATGAACAGGGGCGGCATGCCTGCGCAGGTGAGGCGGAGCGATTGGTTTTCTACGCGGACGAGCGAGAGCGCCATGAACATGCCGCGCATATTCATCAGTTTGAGCGCGTGCGAAATCAGGCTGAAGGTTTCGGCCAAACTTTCGTCGTGCGCGTGCGCGTTGAACAAGCTTTTCGTAGCCGTGACTACGG
>JABFSD010000719.1 GCA_013140935.1 Acidobacteriota bacterium | reverse complement strand
CCCATCGGCGTAATCTCTAGTCTGGCTGTATTCATTGGTTTCCTTTCAGCGTTCGTGAATTCGATAGGGCAATATAGCCGACCACTCCGCACAAAAAAAGAGCCTGCGTACTTTATACGCAGGCTCGTCCAATTTCCGCCAGTACAAAACCACCGGCAATCGCTTGCCAGTGTGAAGAAAACCTTTGATGGCGCGTTATCGCCGCTTTACCGCCGACTTACTTTTGGCTGCCGGGTTTGGCCGGCGCGGGGGTCGGTTGTTTGGCGACTTCGCTGCCTTCAAACACCAACGTATATTTCTGTCCCTTCGGCGTGAGCGAAGTCACGGTGCGTGTGCCATCGTCATTCGTGGCGTAAGTCATCTTGTCGGCTTCGGGCGCATTGGCGATGTCTTTCTTGGTGACATTGGCCGTGATGACTTTTTTGCCAACCTTGATGGCGACCTGACCCTGCGTGCCTTCGGGCAACGTCACCTTATACGACCCCTTCTTGACGACTTCGGTGCCGACCTTGCCATCAAGATAGAATTCAACACTCTGCTGTTTGCCTTGCGCCAACGCCGCACCTGCGAAAAGAGCAGAAACCAAAAGACCGTTCAAAATTTGTTTACGCATGATTGATTCTCCTTCTCCTGCTTGATTACCAGCAGGGTTTACTATCCGTTAATTCTATGACTGACCAGTCGGTCAATCACTTCAGCTAAAAATTAGCGCTGTTACGCGCCTGTGGGAACAACTTTCAGAGCTGTGTTCAAAGAGACATTCTCTACCGGCTTGCCGGTAAGATATTCCAAAACGACTCGCAAACAGCGGCGATGACAATCTTCAAAGGTCATCTCCGAGGCGAAAAACCATTGCATCATCAGCCCATCTACCAACGCCCGCATCATCGAACAAGCATCGTCAACGTTCACCGCGCGGAATACGCCCGCCTTTACCCCGGCCTCGATGATCTCGCGGTTATGGCATTCGCAGCCCTGATAGAATTTCGCATTCAAATCGTGAAAACGCTTATTGCGAATGCCGATACTGATAAAGTCCGTATAAGCCAAAAAGAATTGCCGCGCTTCCTGCGCGCTGCAAAAAACCGTAGCCAACATCGCCCGCAATTTTTCAATCGGGTCTTGCTGAACCGCCACCGCCGCATGCATACGACCGTGAATGTGTGCGACCAGCCATTCCAGCGCGCCGAGGAACAAGTCGTCTTTTGTGGCGAAGTAATAAAGCGTCCCCCCTTTTCTCACGCCCGCCCGCCGCGCGATGTCCTGCAAAGTCACCGCCGAGTAGCCCTTTTCGGCTACTTCCAAATAGGTCGCCATTATCAATTCCTGACGCCGCTGATCTTCGTATTCCTGCGCAAGCGCTTTCGCTGCCATATTTTTTCTCAAAAGATTCGATCGTAGTTTCGTTACTTTCATTCATTCTGACCGACCGGTCAGTTTATAAACGCTCCCCTTACGTTCCGTCAACTGCAAATTTCACTTTCACTGAAAATTTTAGTTGAAAGAGGCAAGTGAAGGCGGACACCACGAATCAACGTCTGCGTTCCGAAAAAATCCTTACCTCGTATTGTCCCTTTGGCACTGTGATGCTATTCTCGCCGCGCTCCGTTATTTCATCACCCGGCATCCCTAATCATCCGCAACGTCCCGAATCACCCCGTTTCACTTCATCAAGAATGGTCTGACAGACTCGGCGCAGTTCTACGTCACGAACCTGCGTCCGACTGCAAAAAGGAGAGTCAATGGCTGAGAGTACCAAACCCCCTGTAGGCGATACGCTAGCGTTATTACTGGATTCCACTGATTGCCCACCGAGCATTCGCACGGCAATCATCAACCACTTATCCGAGTTGTACGAACAATCCAATCTGATGCATCCCCAGATTGTACGTACGCTTTACCCGATGCTGCTAAAACAAAACGGCGGCGCGAAACAGCCAGAAGCGGCGGCCCCCAAAGCGGCAGCCCCGGTTCCCTTCCCGCTTTCCGTAGCGCAACCGCAGCAAGCGCCTACGCAACCCATCGCGGTGCCCGCCTCGGCGAGTTTCCCGTCTGCGCCGCAAGCGCCAGCGGCGAATCCTTTCGCCAATCGTCCGGCTCCTACGCCGCCGTCTGCTGCCAGCTAATATGAATTGCGTACCCAGGGCGGTGGAGCGAACGTTCAACCTGCTCCACCGCCTCGGTATGGCAAGGCTTTCAACTTGTCCACCTAAGCCCAAAGCCAACTCTGCCCATGAAAGAACAGCGGCGCTCTCATTATCAAGTACCGCATCAAACACTTATTGAAGGATCAGCGACCGCGTCACGCAAACTCGGCAAACCTACGCCTGCGGCATCGAAACCACCGTCTACCGCGAGTATCTGTCCGTTGATAAAGCTCGCCGCAGCGCTACATAAAAACGCGACGGCTTCGGCGATTTCTTCCGGCGTGCCGTAACGCGCCAGCGGAATCGCATCGCGGTAACTTGTGCGAATGTCTGCCGAATGCACCTGCGCCGCCATCGCCGTTTCGACCGGGCCGGGTGCGACGGCGTTCACGCGAATGCCGGCGTTGCCATATTCGACCGCCTGCTGTTTGGTCAGGTGCATCAACGCGGCTTTGCTCGTGCCGTAAGCGATGCGCAAGGTGCTGGCACGTACGCCCGAAATCGAAGCGATGTTGACGACGCTGCCGCCGCCACTCTTGAGCATCACCGGCACGCAGGCTTGTGTGCAAAGAAACGGCCCGTTCAAATTCGTCGCCATCACGTTCGACCAATCTTCAAACGTAGTCTCAAGCGCAGGTTTGAACACGGCCACGCCCGCATTGTTGACGAGCGCATCAATGCGACCGAAATGCGCGACGACGCGCTCTATTGCGGCTTGCACTTGGGTTGGATTCGACACGTCGCATTCAACTGCCAGCATCGCTTGTTCGCGCAAAGCCTCAGCCGTTTGCGCCAACGTCTCGGCATCGTAATCGAGCAAGGCTACGCGATAGCCGGTGGCTAAAAACTTTTGCGCAATCGCCAGACCGATGCCGCGCGCCGCGCCGGTGACTACGGCTACTTTTTCCGTCATAGGTTAATTCCCTTTATTGCCGTGCCGTCAGATTTGCCAGCGTATCTTTCAACTTGCTCAGTTCGGCCTGATTGGTCGGCAATTTTTTGGCGTGAAAAGCAGGCAGCAATTTATCCCACACGACGTTGAGTTCGGCCTGCATATCGCGCGTATTCGCCGTGATCGCAATCACCGCATCCTGTTCGGGCAACACAATGCAAAACTGTCCGTTGGCTCCGTCGCCGCGATAGGCATTGTGACGACAACGCCAGAATTGAAAGCCGTAGCCCTGATCCCAATCCTTCGCCGGATCGCTGCCGTTCGACACTTGCTTGGCCGTAGCCTGTTCGACCCACGCCGTCGGAACCAATTGCTTGCCGTTCCATTTCCCTTTTTGCAGATAGAGTTGACCGAATTTGGCGATGTCTTCGGTGCGAACTTTCAAGCCCCAGCCGCCATAGATTTCGCCCTGATTGTTCACCGGCCATTCGGGATTCTCGATGCCCAGCGGCTCGAACAAACGCGGCTTGAGATATTCGAGCGTATTCTGCCCCGTCACTTTGCTGATAATCGCCGACAGCATGAAACTGCCTGGCGTGTTGTATTGAAAGTGCGAACCCGGCTTATGCGGTACGGGATGGGCTAAAAACGTTTTCACCCACGGCGCAGTCGAAGTCATCAGTTTGGTTTCTTCCTGATGACCGCTCGTCATCGTCAGCAAGTCGCGTACGCGCATTTGCTTGAGTTTGTCAGTGACTTCGGCGGGCGCATCGTTCGGGAAGAATTTCAGCACCGGATCGTCAATGTTCAACTTGCCTTCAGATACCGCCAAACCAATGGCTGTCGAAGTGAAGCTCTTGCTCAACGAATGCATGACATGCGGTTTCTCGGCGGCTTCGGGCTTCCACCAGCCTTCAGCGACGACGTAGCCATGCCGCACCAGCATAAAGCTGTGCATTGAATTGACCTGCTGGTCGGCAGCTTCGATATAAGCGCGAATGATGGCGGAATCTACGCCTTGCGCTTCGGGCGTGCTGCGCGGCAAGACGACTTTGGCAGCAGGCGCGGAATGTCCAATTGCGAATGACAGCAAAGCAATGACGGAAAAAATTGTGATGAATTTCGTAAGTCGCATGGTTCTCCTTTTGGTTTAACGCATTCCCACTGAAACGAAGCGAAACGCTGATGTCTGTTCGTTATTTTTGCGCAACCGCCCACGCCGTTTTTTGCAGCGCGGTGATGTCAGCTTGCGCTAATCCTTTCAATGCACTCTCGATCCCTACCGGACTTTCGCCGAACAGCGCGGTGAAGAATACGCAAGCTGCGAGGTAAGAGCCAGCCAACGTGGGAT
>JABFSD010000004.1 GCA_013140935.1 Acidobacteriota bacterium | reverse complement strand
CCACGCGGTTTCTATAAACATTTGGCTCCTACGGAGCCGGGTTGCGAATTCTCTGAATTGTACACAGGCTTCAATAAGCAATGCCGATGCGGAAACTCAAACTCTTGCTCCTGCTTACGGCAGCCCTCGGCGCGGCGGTGGGCTTGCCGCTATGGACGAGCAGCAATGCGCAAGAGAAGCCTGACTATGGTCGCTTCACGCATAAGACCCACACGGGTGCGGTCAAGCTGCCGGGTTCGCAGGAAACGCGCGAATTGAAATGCGATGCCTGCCACGAAAGGCTGACGGCGCGTCAATCCGTACTCGCCGCCAACGAACACAACCGGCGCTTGCAACTGAATTTTCCCGGACACAAGGCCTGCGTCGAATGCCACATCACGCAATTCACCAAACGTCCGCTGCAAACCTGCGGCATCTGTCACCAGCAGGAACAAGGGCTGACTGCGCGTCCGCCGCAACGCGACTTTCCCGCGCGGCGCGATTACAACGCCTTCTTCGACGGCAAGCAGCACGTAGATCATGTGAACAAATACGCGCAGGCGGACGGCAAAAAAATGGCTTGCGTTGCCTGTCATAAACCGACGGCGAAACAGGCGGCGCTCACGATTCCCGCGCACGCTGAATGTTACGTTTGCCATACGTCTGGCAGCGGCGACGCGAAGGCCGCACTCAAGGCCGATTGCAGCGTTTGCCATACGCAAATGATTTTCCAAGCAATTGGCAAGACGACGGGGCGCGTCGAACCGTTTTCTGCGAAGTATACGAGCCGCGCTTTCGGCGCGTTGTTTTCGCATCGGACGCATGTCGCTTACGCGGGCAATAGTTGCGCGGCCTGCCATACGCTCGAAGGGAAATACAATCAACCGCTGGCCGCGCCGAGCAAGATCAGAGTGAAAGAACATCTCTCGCCCGGTGAGCGCAGCGGACGCGGCTGTTTCAGTTGCCACGACGGCGGCAAGCATTACGGACGCGCGGCCTTCAGCGGCGAAGACGCGGGCGCGTGCATCAAGTGCCATAAAACGCAGGACAAAAACGGAACCCCACTGGTACGTCCCACACAAGGCTAACCCTAATCATGCCCCACGAAATCACGAAACATACGGCAGTACTCGAAGCCCTCAAGAGCATCGAGGCTATCGCTGATTTGGCTGCCACGACCGGCGGCCAATACGATTATGAAGTTGACCTCGAAGTCATCGTTTACGGTCGCAATTACAACGGCAAGAAGGTCGGCCCTTACGCGCGGCTGCTCGATTACAGTCCGGGCGAAACGATCCTTCAGGAAGGCGCGTGGGGCGGCAACGCTTTCTATTTCGTCGTACAGGGACAAGCCGAAGTTTATGTCGCGGACGCGGAAGGCGATGCCAAAGTGGCTTATTTGCCCGCCGGCGCGCAGTTCGGTGAGATGTCAGTGTTGACGGGCGGCATCCATTCCGCCACGGTGCGCGCGCCGCAGCACGAGTCGGTGCAAGTATTGGAAATCCGCCGACCGGCGTTGCGCCTGTTGCGCAAGCTGCCCAAGTTCGGCGAAAGGCTCGACATCACTTATCGCCGTTATGCGCGCTCGGTCACGTTGCAAGACTTGACGGCGGCGGCGCAACTCAGCCGCGAGGTCGTCAAGCAACTCGAAGCCGTAGCGAAGT
This sequence comes from Acidobacteriota bacterium, assembly GCA_013140935.1. Lineage (GTDB taxonomy): Bacteria > Acidobacteriota > Blastocatellia > RBC074 > RBC074 > JACPYM01. Next base: position 2,752 of record JABFSD010000004.1, on the reverse strand, counting down.
TCCGCGTTTATTCAAAACGCCACATCCTGTTTCGCGCGGGCGAACCCATTGAGCGCGTTTATGTGATTCGCACCGGTTGGCTAAGGCTGTCACAGCAGGGTACGCAGTTGCTCGACGTCAGCGATGAAGACACCCGCGACTGGGACAAAACGGCGAGCGAAGCTTATCTAGGCACATCGCATTGTTTCGGGCTGGAAGCCATCACGCGCGACAGCGTATGGACGCAAACCGGCGTCTTGCTAGGCCGCACCGAAGTGCTGGAAATTTCGCTCGCCCGCTTGCGCGACCAACCCGAATTGCGCGAACCCTTGCTGGCCGCACTCAGTCCGCTCGCCGTGACGCCTGACGCAGCCGCGCAACGTTTGCCCCTGCCGATTGCCACCGCGCAAAAACAGTTGATAGACACCGGCCTCGTAGACGGCGCGAACCTGTTGCTGATGGACATGGATATGTGCGTGCGTTGCGGCAACTGTTCGATGGCTTGCCATCAGGTTCACGGGCAATCGCGCTTGCTGCGGCGCGGCATTCACATCACTCGTCCCGTGTCATTAGAGAAAAAGGCTGGCAAGCCAGCGCCTGCTTTTCAGAGCCTGTTGCATCCATCGGTGTGCATGCATTGCAAAGACCCTGAGTGCCTGACCGGTTGCCCAACCGGCGCTATCAGCCGCTTTGCGGGCGGGCAAATAGACATTCATCCGCAAACCTGCATCGGTTGCAGCGATTGCGCTACGCAATGCCCTTACAACGCCATCTCGATGACGGCGCGCGAACCGCAACCGGCAGCACCCGTCAGCCCGCGCGAACGGTTGCGCAACCTGTTCAGGCTCGCGCCCGAACCGCTGCCCGCGCCGACTACCGCGCCGACCGGAACCGGCGTTGAGTTGCTCGCGGTCAAGTGCAACCTGTGCGCAGGCACGGGACTCAATCCGCCCGACGCGAAAACTCCGGCGTATAGCTGCGAAGAAAATTGTCCGACGGGCGCGTTGCTGCGCGTGAATCCGCACACTTATTTCGCCGAGATCAAACAGATCGAAGGTACCGTCTTTCAGAATGCGACGCACGCCATCGCGCGCCACGTCTCGCATCAAGATCGCGGCAAGCAACTGATGCACGCGATTGGCTTGGTCACCGTTGCCGCGCTCACGTTGCTTATCGTATTGGGGCTGAGGTGTTATTCGCACGACCTGCCGCTCATTGCCGGTTGGTTGGGAAAATGGTTCAACATGCGTTGGCTGACCGGTCTGACGGGACTGGTCGGATTGTTCGGCGTCATGGCTTATCCGTTGCGGCGACGCATTTATCGCCGCCGCGCTGGGCCGTTGCGTTATTGGATGCTCGCGCACACTTATCTCGGCGCGTTGGCTGGCATCGTTCTGCTGTTGCACGGCGGCGCGCGTTCGGGCGGCTTGCTGACGACGGCGCTGATGGTCTCGTTCGACCTGGTGTTACTCACCGGCGTATTCGGCATCCTTTGTTATTTTTGCGCGCCGCGCTTGCTGACAAAAATCGAAAGCCAGCCGCTGCTGCTCGATGACCTCATCGCGCGCAGCGCGGAGTTGGCTGACGAGTTGCGCGCCGCGCGCGTCGCAGCCTCTGACCAAGCCCGCGGCTTGCTTGAAGGGCAAGTCTTTCCGCATTTTCTTTCTATCGGCTATTTGCTGCGCCAGTACCGTCAGCGTGAAAGCCTCGAAGCCATGACCGCCAGCGCGCAATCGGCCTTCGAGTCGGCGACGGATGAACTGCCTCCGTGGGAGCATGAAAAGTTTCGTCAGGCCATCGAACTGGCCGCCCTCAGCCGTCGCGTAGACGCGCTGATTTACCTGCATCAAACGCTCAAGCTCTGGGTCGCGCCGCATGTGCTGGCGACTTCGCTGATGTTGGCGCTGATGCTGGTTCATATCATTCAAGTGATCTATTTCGCAGTGCGGTAGCGACGTAGCGCGGACTTCAGTCTGCGACTCGTAGCGTGGACTTTAGTCCGCGCGGTCTATAGCGCAGACTAAAGTCTACGCTACGGACGCAGACTGAAGTCTACGCTACGGACGCCGACTGAAGTCCGCGCTACGTCTCGCACTATTTCAAGATGGCAATCAATCAATTCACCATCATTCGCAACGATCTGGAAACCGACCCCGTGACGCTCGAATCCGAAGGGCTGACCATCGGGCGGCTCATCGGCAACGACCTCGTACTCAATCATCGCGCGGTCTCGCGCACGCACGCGGGCATCAAGGCGGTCAACGGCGCTTACTGGATTTTCAATCTATCGCAGGCCAATGGGACGTTGGTGAACGGCGACCTGGTTGATGGCGTGCCGCTGGCCGATGGCGACGTGATTCAACTGGGGCCGTTCCTGTTGCGTCCGGCTTATACCGGCGACGGCCTGACGCTGACCGTCGAGATGAGCGTCAACCCTTTGCCGCTGGCTCCTGCGCGCACCGGCACGCTGAAACTGCCGGGCGAGACCGGTGAGACGGTGATGCTTGACCGCAGCCTGTTGCCCAAGTCTAAGCCGACCAAGGGGCGCGCGACCCAACGGCTCACCAGCACGGGCGTGCATACGGGCGATTTAGAAGAACCCGCCGCGCGCGCGTTAAAAGTTTTTTGGGACAATCGCAAACGCGAGGCGGGCAAGCTCGAAATGCCTTCGCCGCTGCGACCGCAAAGCCAAAGGCGTTTCGGCAAGGCGCGCTTTTATTGGCGACCGACGGGCGACTTGCGGCGCGCGTGGCCCGTCGCCGTGTTGAGGTGG
>JABFSD010000029.1 GCA_013140935.1 Acidobacteriota bacterium | reverse complement strand
CGAGAAGGACGGCCGGCGCTTCGAGGCCGAGATCGGCTCGATCGCCGGCAAGAAGCTCGCGCGCGGTTCGGATTTCGACGAGCGCGGGCCGTTGAAGCCGAAGGACGCGCTGGTGCTCGACGCGACGCTGATCGGCCGGCGCAGGAGCTTCCTTGACGGGCGGTGCGCATCGCATCGCCGTACGCACGGTGATGACGGCGGTGAGTACGAGTTTGTTGAATCTGGCGAACGCGACGTTGCCGCTGACGCCGCTCGGTTTGCCGCTGGCGACTGTGCCGCTTGATGACCGCACGCAAACCGTGCGCGTCTTCGATTCCAACTTGCGCACGCCTTACGTGCAAAACTGGAATTTCACCATCCAACGCGAAGTCTTCAAAAACGCGACGCTGGAAGTGCGTTACGTCGGCAACAAAGGCACGAAACTGATTCGCGGCGCGAATATCAACGAGCAGAACATCTTCGCTTCGGCGTTCGGCGAAACGCTGCTCGACGCGTTCAAAGCGGTGCAGGAAGGCCGCGACTCCGTGATGATGGATCGCATCTTCAACGGCTTGAATCTGGGCACGGGCGTTATCAACGGCACGACCATCAGGGCGGGCGCGGGCTTGCGTTCCAACACGAATACGCAAACCTTCTTCGTCAACAACAACGTCGCGGGGCTGGCAGGTTACATCAACAACACCAACCAACTCACGGGCGTACGCGGGCAGTTGCTGCGGCGTGCGGGCTTGCCGGAAAACTTCTTCGTCGGCAATCCGCAATTTACGGCGGCCAGTTACACCGGTAATCTCGCTAATTCGAGTTTTCATTCGTTCCAACTTGATTTCAATCATCGCTTCTCGCACGGCGTGTTGTTGCAAAGCAATTACACCTGGAGCAAAGCCCTCGGCGAAGAAGAAGGCGCGAGTCAGGAACAACTCGACAGTTATCGCGACGGACGCAATCGCCGGTTAGACAAACGGCTGCTTACCTTTCACACACCGCACGTGTGGCGCACCAACGGCGTCGTAGAGCTTCCGTTAGGGCCGGGCCGCAAACTGTTTAGCAATGCTCCGAAACCCGTGGCGCGATTGATCGAACGTTGGCAATTCGGCCTGATCTATAACAAGTTCGCCGGATCGCCGCTGGCGCTCACGGGCGTCGTCGGCACCTACAATCAATTCACGGGCAATACGCCTACGTTGGTGGGAGACTTCCCGCGCAATCTGGGACGCGCGACGAAGCTCGACAACGGCATGGTGTTGTTCCCCAACCTGAAGCTGGTTTCCGATCCAAGCCGCAACCGCATGGAAAGCGTGGTATTGAGTCCGCGCAGTACGCTGCAAGCCGTAGCGGATGCTTCAGGCAAAATACTGCTCATCAATGCACTGCCGGGCCAGCCCGGTTCATTGCAGGAACAGTATCTGACCGGGCCAGGCACGTTCCGCTTTGACGTGAATCTCGTCAAACGCATCACCGTGCGCGAGACGTGGGCGTTCGAGTTGCGTGCTGATCTGATCAATCTGACCAATACGCCGCAGATTGACGATTACGTGAATCAGATCAACACCGACATCAACTCGGTCAACTTCGGACGCATCACGGGCGCGGGTGGCAACCGCATTGCCGTGTTGGGACTGCGGTTGAACTTTTAATCCCGATGAGGCGGGGTATTCATTGATCAACGAATACCCCGCCTCATCGCCAAATAATTTTTGAAAAAAATTATTTCTCCCGGGAACTTTTCCTGACGGGCAGCGTGTGAGGGCGCAATTACGATGATGGACTCCCAAGTATTGTGAGGGTACGAAGGAGAAACCTCAGATCATCAAGAACCTTCCAAATAAAGTTCGCATACAAAGCCCGATACCGAGTGAGGCGGTATCGGGCTTTTACCTTTTTTGGCTAACTACTTTCCTTCTTGAATTATTCAACCAGCAAGCGGCTCTGCGAGATACCTTAGAGGCTGTTCGCGAAAATCTGCGTGAATTCGTGGCGCAAAACTTTTTTGAAATTCTTCTGGAACTTCGGGAACATTTGCCAGAGGCAGGCGTTAAGGCGGTCAAACAAAGCGGTCGTAGCCGCAACAAACGTAGTGAGGACGGTTGTTGCGATAGCCAAAACGGACGCTTTCAAAAGTTTCACACTAAGTGAGATTCGCATTGTAAAGACCCGAAAGTGAGTGAGGCACTTTCGGGTCTTCTCCTTTTTACGGATCAGATTTTCTGCCATCAGTCGCAAGAATTCTCTATGCCATGAAACGCAAGCTGCATATAATCCGCGCGTCTCTTAAAAACCCTTTCGCAACTATTCAAATCAAAAGTTCCCTGCGCCCGCAGCCCAATTTTGGCGCAGACTGGCTGTAACCCTTTGGCATCCCCAAAGGAAATGCTTATGCAACGCGGATGGTGGTGTTTGTTTTTGGTGACGGCATTGCTGTTGTTCTTCGTGCAGGTTTCTGCCTCAAGCATTGAAACTACATTGCCGACGGGATTGCGCACTGAACGTCTATCACCTAAAGATCAACTTCGCTGGAACAACATTGAAAGCCTGATATTCGCACAAAGTCCTGACGGACAGTGGTTGCACCCTACGCTCATCAATTTATGGCAATGGGTCGAGACCAGCGGACACGTGGTGTATGTTGAATTCAGCCGATCCAATAACATACTCACCTCAACCGCCGGCCAGTTCCGCATAGAACGCCTAGACCCGCGCGGCGAGCGCCACATAGGCGTGATCTCACTCAACCTCTCCAGCATTGATGCCGCTTATATCGGAGCCGATGCGCAACGCCCCCTCGGATTTATTCCTTTCGATAAGCTCAAACAAAACGAACGTTACGCTGAAGTCCTCGGCCACGAAATGGCCCACGCTGCCGACATTTTGACTTCGCTAGATCGGGTCGCCAAAGTCGAAGAGTTCGTGCAAAAGACCAACGAATTGCTGATGCACCATCGCTCGCTCAAACCCACTGAAAAGATTACGCGCGACTTGATGAATCGGCTCGACCGACGCGACGAATTGTTGAAAACCCTCGAAGCCGCCGCCGACCGCGCCGAAGCCGTCGTCTGGCGCGAACTGGTCGCCAGTAAAGTGATTCGTGAACGGCTGACCGCCAGAAGGTAAGACTCACCTCAGCCATTCTTATCGCTCATTGCTGTCATCGCACGAATCAATCTTGGCGATGCTTGGGCGATGCTTTCACGCCTTGTCATCAGTGTGGTAATTTCGCCGCCTTATAAAGCGGCTTGCCGCCTGACAAACTCTACGCAACTGATAAGCATTCATAGGCATTTACTGCCGAAGGAGCGTCGCAGATGAGCAAACCACAAATCGCTACGCAACCCATTTCGTTGCAGCCTTACACGAGGAAGGCGCAAGACCATAACGTGCCGCCCTTGAAAAATGGGGAACGGCTTACGCGCGCCGAGTTCGAGCGCCGTTTCGATGCCATGCCTGAATTGAAAAAGGCTGAGTTAATCAAGGGGATCGTTTATATGGGCTCACCCGTCAGACAAAAACATCACAGCCGTCCGCACACACACGCCATTGGCTGGCTCGTGAATTACGCCGCCGCTACGTCTGGCACGGATACGGGCGACAACGGTTCTGCGCGCGTGGACGACGAAAACATGCCGCAACCTGACGCGATGCTTTCCCTGTTGCCGGATTACGGCGGCCAATCGCACATTGACGAAGACGATTATTTGGCGGGCTTGCCCGAACTCGTCATCGAAGTCTCTGGCAGCACCAGCCGTCACGATCTCACCCACAAGAAAGATGTATACGAACAAAACGGCGTGCGTGAATACCTTATCTGGCACACCGAAAAGCAGGCGCTCGATTGGTTTCGTCTGGAAGACAACGCCTACGTGAAAATTGAGCCTGACGCCGACGGCATCATCGAAAGCAGCGTCTTTCCGGGGCTGCGTCTCAACGTCGCCGCATTGCTCGCCGGCGATATGGCAACCGTACTCGCTGAATTACAACGCGGCATCGCTTCACCTGCGCACGCCGCTTTCGTCGAACAACTCGCACAACGCAAACAACAACTGACAACCGACAATTAAATGCCTAAACGAACTGACATCCATAAAATTCTCATCATCGGCTCTGGCCCCATCGTGATCGGCCAAGCCTGCGAATTCGATTATTCCGGGACGCAAGCCTGCCGCGCTTTGCGGCAGGAAGGCTTCGAGGTCGTGCTGGTCAATTCAAATCCGGCGACGATCATGACCGACCCTGAGTTGGCTGATCGCACCTACATCGAACCGCTCAACGTCGAATCGGTCACCGCCATCATCGAACAGTTCTACGGCAAGCTGCAGGAAAAGGGATGCGGGCGTATTGATTCTTCCAGTTTGATGAAGTTATTGACTGGAACGTGAAAGCATGGAAAAGACGATCATCGCG
>JABFSD010000123.1 GCA_013140935.1 Acidobacteriota bacterium | reverse complement strand
CCCGGGCAAAAGTTTTGCGGGTTTATGAATTGGGACGCAAGCGCAGGGCAGCGGCTCCCAGCGTTCTTTATCCCTCAAAACTTATGCCTACCTGCTTACCGTGAGTGCATTTTCTCGGCAATCACGACAAAAAATTGGAAAGCCAGTTCTTTTCCGAAGGACTGGCTTTCTTTATATTAAAACTCTGTGCAAGAATGGTAAGGCGTGAGTAACGAAGTCATCGAAGTCATAAACGACATGCCATCATCAACTGAGACGGCGGGCGAAGCTGCTGGGAGCGCCGTTGCGCCTGCGCCCATCGTATCGGATACCTTGCTCGCGCCCAGTGCCGCCTTTGAAACCCTGCTCAATCAACTCGAAGGACTCATTCATTATCGCTTCACCAACCGTGCGTTGTTGCAACGCGCGTTGACGCATCGTTCGTTCGCCAACGAACAGCCCGACCCGCGTCCGGCGCATAACGAAGCGCTCGAATTTCTGGGCGATGCCGTGCTGGAATTTCTCATCAGCGCCTGGCTGCTGGAACTTTACCCAACACAAAATGAAGGCACGCTCTCGAAGCTGCGCGCTTATGCCGTGAGCGCCGTGAACTTGCAAAAGCACGCCATCAGATTGGGGCTGGGCAATTACCTGTTGCTCAATCGCGGCGAAGAGAAAACCGGCGGGCGCAGCAAGATGGCGTTGCAGGTTGACGCTTACGAAGCCTTGCTCGCCGCGATTTATCTCGACGGCGGCATCGAAACGGCGAAAGAGTTCGTGCGGCGCGAGTTTGCACAAACTTTCAAAGTGATTGATCCGCAAAATCTGGCGATGGCTGATTACAAGACGGCCTTGCAGGAAAAGCTGCAAAGCAATGGCTTGCCTACGCCGAATTACGCGATTGTCGAGAGCCTGGGGCCTGATCATCACCGCATCTTCCAGATTGAATTGCGCGTCGCCGGACAGTGCATCGCGCGCGGTCAGGGCACAACCATTAAAGGCGCGCATCAGGCGGCGGCGGCGGCGGCGTTAGCCAGTCTGGACAACCAGATCGAACGGTTGCGCGCGGCTTACGCCTTGCAAACAGCAGCGGGAGTCGAGCCCAAAGCCAGCAGCGAGGCCGTGACGGAAATAAGCGAAGAAGCCACTGATTTTTTCACCGAACCTCTGGAAGACTGGTCGAAGAACCAGCGACCATCTAATTTACCCAACGAGCTTATCTAACGAGAGATTATGGATTCTGTTTCCTCCCGCGAACCGCTGACGAACGACGCTTTCATTTCGCCGGCCAAGCCCAAAACCATCGTGCGCGAATATGCCGAACAGTTTTTGATTACGGTGGTGATGGCGCTGTTCCTGATGACCTTCATCACGCAAGCCGTACAAGTGCCGACCGGTTCGATGCAAAACAATATTCACATCGGCGATCACTTTTTCGTGAACAAGTTCATCTTCGGGCGTACGACGCCGCTGATTGGCAAGCTCTTGCCGACGCGCGAAATCAAACGTGGCGACATCATCGTGTTCAAGTTTCCGTCCGATCCGAAGGTAAATTACGTCAAGCGCGTCATCGGTCTGCCCGGCGATACCGTAGAGGTCAAAGACACGACCGTCTTCGTCAACGGCAAGGCGCTGCCCGAACAGCAGGTGACCATCAACATTAACAAAAACACCACGACCGCCCAGCCCGAAGTCAAAACCGATCCCGCGCCCGCCGGAGCGACTTATAAGGTCTATCTCGATCAAGGCGCACGCGGCATGGACGCACAAGGGAAATACGCGGTGGACGGCCCGGTGACGGTGCCGGCTGACAGCTACTTTGCCATGGGTGACAGCCGCGACAATAGTTTGGACAGCCGCTTCTGGGGCTTCGTGCCGCGCAGCAACATCATCGGTCACGCGCTCTATGTTTACTGGTCATACAACCCATCGGACGAAGACCGCGAGCATTCGGGCAATCCGGTGTCGGACATCCTCATGCATTCCAACTGGCGGCGCACCGGTACGGCGATTAAGTGATGAGCGAGTTTGAAACAAACCAGAAAGACCGAGCGAAATCCCTGCTGCCTTTAGTGCTGGCAGGGATTTTTGGCATTTATTACGTCTCAAACGGACAACCGCAGGCGTTTTACGATTACACGTTGCGCATTGCCGAAGCTTTTCTGGAAGGACGCTTGGGACTGATCGAAGAGCCGCCTTCCCATTTGAACGAAATGATTCCGCTCGACGGAAAGTGGTATTCGGTTTTTCCGCTGGGCAGCGTGCTGACCATGCTGCCCGTGGCTTTACTGAAAAAATTCGGTCTGCTTCAGAATTTCCCTGGCTTTGCTATCGCGGGCTGGCTGGCTGCATTGACGGCATATTGGGTTTATCGTTTATCCGAACGCTATGAATTCACCGCCGCGCGTCGTTACCTGCTCGCGTTGTTGCCAGTGCTGGGTACGTGGATGTGGGCGAACCTCGCCTTCGCGGGTGCCTGGCAAATCGCGCTGGGCGTAGCCGTCGCCGCCCAACTCGGCGCGTTGTATTTTCTCTTAGTCAAAAAAAACTATTTTCTCGCGGGCACCTGCTTCGCATTCGCGTTTGGTAATCGCACTGAAATCCTGTTACTCGCTCCGTTGTTTTTTTATCTGATCTGGCGCGAGTTACCGGCTAAACCACACAATCTGAGATCCGTAATTTCAAATCCGCAATTCCTCGCCTTTGCCGCCGTACCTTTTCTGCTGGGCCTGGCTACGCTTGGCTATAACTATGCGCGTTTCGGTTCACTGGCAGATTTTGGCTACGCACGTATCCCTCATGTGCTGGAAGAAGAAGAATATCGCAACGGCATTTTTTCGCTCACGGCGATTCCGCGCAATTTCAAAGAGATGTTATTAACTACCGGGTTCTGGCTTAACCACCCTCCCTATTTCCTGCCAACGGGTGGAGGCGGTTCGATCTTTCTTTACTGCCCGTTCCTTATATTTCTCTTTCGGCCTGCTGCGCGTAACAAACATTTAAGCTGGTTGTCAGTCATTGCCATCGTCATTCTCACCTTGATTTTGTGGTGTCACGGCAATCCGGGCGGATGGCAGCTCTCTTATCGCTACGCGATGGTGTTGTTACCCTGGATGATGGTGATTCTGATCGAAAACAGCCCGCCTCGTGTTTCGTTGATTGAATGGCTGTGCTTTATTGTTTCTGTAACCATCAATGGCTGGGGAACTTATTTATTTTTACGCTCGGAATACATGCGCTATTAACTCAGCGGACTTTATACAGCGTCAGGTTGTCATATTTATTCTCAGTGTCTTCAAAGACTTTTTGAAAATGTTGCTGATAAACCGCTTCGTTCAAGTTTTTTACCAGATGATGCCGCCGCAAGCTATTGTCAATGCCGACATAAGAAATTTTATTTTCCTGCAATAACCGTAATAACGTCAGCGAATCGCGCTCTTCAAACATTTTTATGTAAACCGCTTCGCGCGCGCTAACGTTATAACCCGCCGTCCAGGCGAACAAGGTATAAGCTAGAAACACTTTGCGTCCGGCAAATAAAATAGGATGCGACAGAAAGTTGTGCGTAAGAAATACGTCGGAAGGTTGCGTATTTTGCAACACCCAAGCCGTCAACCGATCATTGCGATAAGGGACTTTGATCGCGACATCATTGTAAATCGGGAATAACTCGATCACGGAAGTAAAAACCATCAGCAATGTCAGCGCCACAGCCAAGGCCGCGCCCGCTACGTTCGCTTTACCGATACGCCATATCGCATAAGCCGCACACATCGTAGCGAAGATATTCCAGATATTGAGTAACTTGTGGTTGTTAAATACGTCCGTACTGAGTTTGAGCGAAAACACCGCCAGCAACAAAAACGAAACCGCGAGAACCAAGCGGCGCTGCAACCCTGAAAACCACCACAAGGCAAGGCCCAACAACAGCCATTTAAGACCGAACGTCCAGCCGAGATATTGCAAAACCAGCGGCACGGTGGGGTTTTGAATCGTATATCCGAAATGAAAAAGCGAATCTCCGGGCTGTGTTACGGCTCCGGCCCTTAACAACATGATCTGCGGCAATCCGACTAAAATCGCCGTAACCAACAAATATAATTGCGCAAGCCTGCCGGGGAAACATAGCCAGATGCCGCCCAAGATCACCAGCGCGGCGACGTAAACGGCGCTGTTCCAATAAGGCAGCAATCCGATCAATACGCCGGAAAAAATCAACACGGCGGTTTCGGCTGAGAAAATGAGTGAGGTCTTTTTTATCGGTAACTTGTCAGGTGAACTTTTCCGATCGCTTTCTGTTTGGCTGTTATCAGTTGAATGATGATAGCTACTGATTAAATAAATCAGGACGATCAGCAACAGACCGACGCCGCTGATGAGTTGCCGCTGATTGGCAAAAACCGCTACGGTCAAGGCTCCCC
>JABFSD010000858.1 GCA_013140935.1 Acidobacteriota bacterium | reverse complement strand
GGCTGGGTCAATCTCGAAGCCAACTACACGCGCTCGAAATCGCTGACCGACGCTTCCGGTACGCAAACCGGCGGCGATGCGACGAACCGCAATGCGAAAACAGATCGTCCTTATGACCCGCGCGCCATCGAGTTGAACAAGAGCCTGCAATACACCGACTACCCGAATATCGCCAACATCGTAGCGACAGTTGATTTGCCGTTCGGTAAAGGCAAAGCCTTACTGGCGGGCAATAGCCTGCTCGACAAGTTTGTCGGCGGATGGACGGTGAGTTTTACCGGCTCTTATGCCAACGGTGCGCTGGCGTTGCTCAATGCGCCTTACACCTATCCGCAATGGGGGTTTGAATACGGTCGTAAACGGGTGAATCTCGTCAGCGGAAAAGCGATTCGCACGAACATCAGTCGTGGCGACCTTGATCCGCGTGATCTGACCAAACGTTGGTGGAACACCGACTTCTTCACGATTCCCGGTACCTTTGAACTCGGTAATGCGCCGCTTTACATCAATGAGTTGCGCGACCCGAACACATACAACGACAACATGGGATTCATCAAACGCACGCGCGTCACCGAATCGGTCAACGTCGAGTTGCGGGCGGAATTCTTCAACATCTTCAACCGCACGAACTTCGGCATCGGCGGCACACCGATTCGCCCGAACGTGGTGGATACGGCGGCGACCGGACGCTTTGGCGTCACTGGTGGTCCGCGCACCGGCGCACGTTCGGGACAGATGGCGTTGAAGATCAACTTCTAACTTGATTCTCAAGCGAGATCATTCACAAGGGCTGACGCTGCCAAGCGCCAGCCCTTCTTTCTTTGGCGATCAACTTGAATCGGTTTGAATATTCACGCCGCTTCCCTGATGATTCGCGCAGCTTTGCTGGGATAAACACCACCATACCAATCAGTACACAACTCAACTTTGTCATTTCAGTAAGTGAGCCGAAGGCAACGTACCTTTGGCTTGGTCGCTTGTCGTGTCGTTGAGTTGCCAACCATGGTGAATCTTATGCTTCGACGAACGCATATCCCGCGCAGAATGTTTGTAGCTTCGCTCGCTTCCGCGTTGCCGCTGGTTGTGCTGCGTGAGGCCGGCGCGGCCCAAGCTGCGGCAATCCAACTCGGTTGTCAGACGAATGCCTGGCGCATTGATCCGGCGAATTTCGACAGTCTGTTGGGCGTGCTGACCAAACTCAAAGAGTTGGGTTACGCCGGATTTGAAACGGGCTATCGCAATATCGAAGGCCAATTCGCCAACACTGCCGCCGCGCGCCGGCTGATTGACCAATCCGGGCTGGCGTTTTTCGGCACGCATATCTTTCTCGATAAATACGACCCGCTCACCAGCATTGCGCCGCTCTCGCTGATTCAACGCGTAGCTTTTGGCGCGGCTCCCTTGGGCGCACAGCGTGTGATTGTGAGTGGCGCGCCGGTCGCTAAAGACGGCACGCTTAATCAGGACGCACTAAAGCGCAAAGCCGAAGGGCTGAATTTTGCGGCGCGTTATTGCAAGACCAAAGGGTTGCGACTGGCATATCACAATCACGGCCCCGAACTCGCGCACAACGGCCTGGAGATCGAAGCGCTCATTCAGAACACCGACCCCGCGCTCGTAGACTTCCTGCCTGATTGCGGCTGGGCGTTTCACGCGGGCGCGAACGTTCCGGCGTTTTTCGCCAAACATCAGCGTCGCTTGATTGGCTTGCACGTCCGTGATTTCAAAAACGGCGAACAGGTAATTTTAGGACAAGGCGATTTTCCGCTCGCCGCGTTGGCGGCTGAAATTCAAAAGGCGAATTGGACGGGCTGGGTGTTGAACGAAGAAGAACGCTTGAGCGGCGAAAAGCTCGGTGAGACGGCAGTCGCTCCGGCGCGCGAATCCATGCGCAGGGCCTTTGGGAAATAGATGAAAATCGCGCGGCTGCAACATTACGCCATCGGCTATTTTGCGTTGCAGGGTTTGTCGGTGTTGGCGTGGTGGCTCTGGCTTGGGCTGCAACCTTCCGCCCGTAAACTTTTCCTGCCGCCGCAAGCTGACGAACACTGGTTGCTGGCTTTCGCGTTACCTGATTTGCTGATTGTTGGAATCGGCGGCATCGCCGCAGCTTTAGCTCTTGGACAAAAGACGAGTACTGCCAACGCGCTGACTTGGCTCGTCACCGGCGGAATGATTTACGCGGCGTTGTATTGTCTCGCGCTCTCGTGGCTGACCGATGCGGCATGGTTAAGCGTGTTGTTGATGTTGCCCACAGCGGCTTTGAGCTTAACGTTCGCGGCGGTTGTTACGCATCCGGCAGAAAGATTTTTTCGCCGTGCCGCAAATCATTCGGCTACATTCAACCTAACGAAGACTGCCGGGCAGATCGTGATCTTCTGGACGTTCTTCCTCTTTTGTCTGCCTGCACTTTTTCATCACATCGAGCGCAAACTCGGATGGCTGAGTTTCAGTTTTACCGGGCACGCCGTTTTCGCGGTTCTGCTATTTGGTTTGTTCAGCTTCCTGGGTTTATGGAGCGGGTTCACGATGTCGCGGCTGGGCGGCGGAACTCCATTGCCGATTGATGGGACGAATCAACTGGTGGCGCGCGGGCCTTATCAGTTCATTCGCAATCCGATGGTGGTGGCTGGACTCGGACAAGGTTTCGCGGTCGGCTTGTATCGCGGCTCTTGGCTGGTGTTGGGTTACGTCATCGTGGGCGGCATCCTGTGGAATGAAATCGCCCGGCCTTTGGAAGAAATCGAGTTGCAGCAAAAATTCGGCGCGGACTATCAACGCTATTGCTCGGAAGTGAAATGCTGGATTCCCCGATTAACGAAATGAATAAGACCACATTACGACGGAGAACGTTTTTACAAGGCATTGCCTCGACCGCGCTCACCGCTGCCTCATACGCGCGGGTGCGCGGCGCGAATGATCGCTTGGTGATGGCGCTGGTGGGCAGCGGACGGCGCGGGCGCGAAGTGATGAGTGCTTTTCTCAAAACCGAACGGATTGAGTTACGCGCCATTTGCGATGTGTATGACGTACAGCGCGGGCGCGCGAAAGAGGCTTTCAAGCTTGCTCCAACTGAAATTGTCGCGCTCGAAGAAACGCTGCAACGCAAAGACATTGACGCGGTGTTGATCGCGACACCCGATCATTTGCATCTCGCGCATACGCTGGCGACGCTCAAGGCGGGCAAGCACGTTTATCTCGAAAAACCTTCCTCGCATAAGTTTGAAGAAGGCTCGAAACTCATCGCTGCCGTCAAACAATCAGGCAAGGTTTGTCAGACCGGTACGCAACAACGCAGCGGCGCGCATTACCGTCGTGCCAAAGAGGAATACTTCGACAAAGGCAAGCTCGGTCAGGTGATTTTTGCGCGCGCCGTGTGGCACGACTTCCCGTGGCAGCGGCGCAAGATCGCTCCGCAACCGAAACCCGCCGGACTGGATTGGGAACGCTTTTTGGGCGATGCGCCGAAAGTCGCCTACGACTGGATTCGTTATGATTCATGGCGTTACTTCCCTGATTACGGCGGAGGCTTGCTGGCCGACATCCTCACGCACTGGGCTGACGTAGCGCAGTGGATGATGAATGAAACGCGCCCGCTCAATGCCGTGGCGACGGGCGGCATTTATCACTTGAACGATGGGCGCGTGAATTACGATACGGTCAATGCCATACTGCAATATCAGAATTGGAATCTCACTTTTGAATCGAGCGTGTTGCCGATTCGCAACGAAAGGCCGGGCGTGTTGTTTCAAGGCACGGAAGGTACGCTTGAGATTACGCGCGCCGATTATGTGTTCACGCCTTACAAGGGCGAGCCGACGGTCGTTAAAGCCGAAGGCAATCTCGAAGTCGCGCACGCTACGAGCTTTCTCGACGCGATCAAGAACGGGACGAAACCCAGCGCCGACATCGAGACCGGCATTGCGGCGTGCAATCCGGTGCATTTGGCGAAGGCCGCTTATTGGCACAAAAAGCGTATGCGCTTTGACGAGACGGCGACGAAGATGTTGAGTGATTGACGTTATGAACTTCATCAATCCGAAAACCGATTTTGCCTTCAAGCGGATCTTTGGCTCCGATCACAGCAAGCCGATTCTCATCAGCTTTCTGAATGCGATTTTGCACGACGAGCAGCCGGTGATCGAAGACCTGGATATTCTCAACCCTTACCTCGTGCCGAAGATCGTGGGGATGAAGGACACTTACGTAGACGTGCGTGCGCGCTTGCGCGACGGGCGCAGCGTGATCATTGAAATGCAGGTGCTGCATGTCGAGAGCTTTGAGAAACGCATTCTTTACAACGCGGCCAAGACCTATTCGTCTCAACTGAAGAAGGACAAAAAGAAAAAGAAGGAAGAGAAGGATTACCGCGTGTTGAATCCCGTCGTAGCGCTAACCATCA
>JABFSD010000829.1 GCA_013140935.1 Acidobacteriota bacterium | reverse complement strand
TTGCCAGCATCATTGCCAAGCGTGCGGATCAGGATCGCTCAACGGCGACAAATTCTGCCGCCGTTGCGGCGCGCGGCGTAACGGCGTGACGGAAACTTATGAAACGCCCGCTTCACTGGCGCTGACGCTCGGCCTCGACGACGCGCCGACGTATGCGACGGCGCCGCTCGTGACTGACCCGCTTGCTATCGAAATGATGCGCCGCCCGATTTCGGGGCCGCTGGTCAATTCAGTCACCGGCAGCTTGCACTTGCCTGTGACCGCGCAATTGCAAAGCCGATTCGGCAAGAGCCTGTTGCTGGCGCTGACTTCGCTGGCGATCTGGCTGATGATTGTACTGCTTTCGCCGCTCGATGCTTACGCGGCGGCGCGCGTGACCGTCACGCGATAATTTTTTTTCGGCCCGCTGTCGAATTTCGCGGGCGCTGTTCGACTCAACTGTGAAGAGAGGAAAAACCGATGAAATACATGCTGATGATTTATATGGAAGAAAATGCGATGAGCGATAGCGAGCGCGCTGCGTGTTATGTGAAATCCACTGACCTCGCGCAACGACTCAGCACCGATGGCAAGTTCATCGCCGCCTCGCCGCTGCAACCCGTGGCGACCGCGACCAGCGTGCGCGTACGCGAAGGCCAGCGACTCATTACCGATGGCCCCTTCGCCGAAACGCGCGAACACCTCGGCGGCTTTTATTTAATTGACGTAGCCAATCTCGACGAAGCCATCAACGTCGCCGAGTGCATTCCCGGTGCGGCAGTCGGTACGGTTGAGATTCGTCCCGTGATCGAACTCGAAGGCGTGCCGCCCGCACAATTCGCATAATTTTTTTTCGCGCGTTGTCGAAAGCGAGCAAAGCCGTTCGACTTAATCGTGAGACGGTATGAATGATGCGACCGTTGGCTTAAACCAACGCTACGCAAACACCAAAAACAAAGAGGAGCAATCGTTATGACAACCAACACCATCCGGCTTCATCGCGTGCTGCGCGCGACGCCTGAACGGGTTTATCGAGCCTTTCTTGATGCAGATGCCATGTGCAAGTGGCTGCCCCCGAATGGTTTTACCGGCAAGATTCATTATATGGACGTAAAGGTCGGTGGCACTTTCAAGATGTCGTTTACCAATTTTTCTAGCGGTTCAAGTCATTCTTTCGGCGGAGAGTATCTCGAACTCACGCCGCACGAACGCATTCGTTACACCGACAAATTCGACGACCCAAACCTGCCTGGAGAAATGCAGGTGACTGTTACCTTAAAACAGGTATTGGTCGGCACTGAATTGAACGTCACGCAAGCAGGCGTACCCAGTGTGATTCCCGCCGAAGCCTGTTATTTAGGCTGGCAGGAGTCGCTGACGCTGTTGGCGAAACTCGTCGAAGCAGAAATTCCCGACGCACAATGAACTTAAATCGAATTACGCAAGATTGGCTCGCAGAAATTAGACAGGATTGACGGGATTTTCAGGATGAACAGGATTAACCAATAGGCATAGGCATTTCACCCTTATCCTCATCCCGTCAATCCTGAGAATCCTGTTCATCCTGTCCAATTCTCTTCTGCTTTGATTTAGACAACACGACGGTTATGAAATATCTGCTGTTGGTTCATCACAACGAAGAAGTCTTAGGCAACTTGAGCGAAGCCGAGTTGGGGCAGATGCGGGCTGAATCCGTTCAACTCACGCAACAACTGCACGCGCAGCGGCAATTTCTCGACGCCGCGCCGCTGTATCCGACGGCGACGGCGACCAGCGTCCGCTTACGTGAAGGCAAGCGCCTCATCACCGATGGCCCGTTCGCCGAAACGCGCGAACAGGTCGGCGGATACTTTTTTATCAACGCTGACGATCTTGACGAAGCGATAAGCATCGCCGCTCAAATCCCCGGTGCGCGCATCGGCGCGGTCGAGATTCGGCAGACCATCGAACTTTCCTGACTGATCTATGAACACTATGAAAGTAACCATCATTGTGCGCTTGCTGTTGTTGAGTTGTTTATGCCTTGTGCAACCAAACGGCTCCGGCACGGTGTTAGCGCAAGCGAAAAAAAACAAACCAAGCAAAGTGAGGGCTTCAACGATGCAAGTAACCACCTATCTCTTACTCGACGGCAACTGCAAAGAGGCGCTGGAATTTTATCATTCCGCTTTGGGCGGAGAGTTGACGATGACCACCGTAGGCGAATCGCCGATGAAAGCGATGTTTCCTCCGGCGTTTCACGCGCGCGTCATCAACGCCCGGCTCAAAGGCGCGCTCTTAGACATTTCAGCTTCTGACTGGTTGCGTCCCGCTGAAAAACCTTTGATGGGCAACATGGTTTGCTTCTATGTGAGTGGAGGTACGCCCGCAGAAACGACCGCGATTTTTCAGAAGCTCGCGCAAGGAGCCAACGTGACCGACCCGTTGACCGCGCAGCCGTTCGGACTTTACGGAGCCTTGAACGACCGCTTCGGCGTCCGCTGGATGTTTCACGCCGACCAACATTGAGCAACCCAACCAACGACTATCAGGAGCAAGACGATGAAGCTGAACCCTTACCTGCATTTCAACGGCAACTGTTTGGGCGCGTTTGAGTATTACGAAAAACATCTCGGCGGCAAGATTACGTTCAAGCTGACTTACGGAACTTCGCCGTCATCAGGCAACGTACCCGCCGATTGGCAAGACAAGCTGGCGCACATCACCTTTGCGCTGGGCGATCAAGAGATACAAGGCTCTGATTGTCCGCCGGAATACTTCCAACCGATTCAAGGCAGCTACGTCAGTTTGAACACCGACGATGCGAAAGAAGCCGAGCGCGTCTTTCACGCACTGGCTGATAAAGGCAAGGTGACGATGCCCTTCGCGCAAACTTTCTGGGCTTATCGTTTCGGCATGGCCGTAGATCAATTCGGCACGCCGTGGATGATTAACTGCACCAAGACGGCTTAACCCAGGAGGAGAAACCGCAATGAAATTCATGATGATCGTCAAAGCGAACCAGGACAGCGAAGCAGGTGTGAGGCCCAGCGCCGAGTTGTTGGCGGCGCGGCGCAAGTACACAGAAGAGCTGGTCAGCGCGGGCATCTTGCTGGCGGGCGACGGGTTGCATCCGAGTGCGAAAGGCGCACGCGTCAAGTTCGTCGGCGACCAGCGCCTCGTGACGGATGGCCCTTTCATCGAGACCAAAGAACTGATCGCCGGTTATTGGCTGGGGCAAATGAACTCGCTGGCCGAAGCTATCGAATGGGTCAAACGCGCTCCGAATCCCACGGGCGGCGAAGGCGAAATCGAAATTCGTCAGGTCTACGAACCGGAAGATTACGGCGCGCAATGACTTTCACACCACTACCATCAAGCAGGAGAAGAACTCATGACTTACACCCATTCGAAAATTCGCTTATTGCTGAGTCTGTGCTGCCTCGTGGCTGCCAGTCTTGCGGTAATAGCGCAAACGCCCAACGCAAAAATGACCCCAACTATGACCAAAGCTGACCGCACGCAATTGCTCAAGCGGTTCGACGACGCCACGAAACAAACGCTGGACGCCGTCACTAAACTGACCGATGCGCAATGGAATTACAAAGCCGCACCCGAAAAGTGGTCGGTGGGCGAGACGCTCGAACACATCACGATCACCGAAGGCTTTCTGCTTAAAACGGTGCAAGACGCGCTGGCGGCACCCGCTAACCCGATGTGGGCGGAACGGACCAGAGGCAAAATCGAAATCCTCGAACGCAGGATGCTCAATCGGGAGATCAAAGCCCAAGCCCCTGAACCCATCGTACCGACGGGTAAGCTGACGCGCGCCGAAGTCATGGCGCGATTCAAGTCCCACCGCGCAGCGACGCGCAAGCTCATGGCTGTCACCCAAGCCGAGGTTCACGCGCACACGCAGGATCATCCAGAGCCGACGTTCGGAACGCTGAGCGCGTATCAATGGCTGATTTTCACCGCCTTGCATAACCTGCGTCACAACCTGCAAATCGAAGAAGTCAAAACCGGCGCGGGTTTTCCGAAAGCATAAAGCTCAACAATGGTGGAACAGGTTCGCAACCTGTTTCACCCGCATCAACAAAACTTCGCGCCGATGCCGGTGCGACAAAACCAAACCATCAGGAGAAAACATGGCTACGAAAATTTTCGTCAACCTGCCGGTCAAAGACCTGCCGAAATCCATCGAGTTCTATACGAAGCTCGGTTACAGCTTTAACCCGCAATTCACCGACGAGACGGCGACGTGCATGATTATCAGCGAAGACATTTACGCGATGTTGCTGACGCACGCAAAGTTTCAAGGTTTCGCGCCGAATGCCATCTGCGACGCTACTCAAAGCAACGAAACGCTGTTGTGCTTATCCTGCGACAGCCGCGCGCAAGTGGATGACATGGTCGGTCAGGCCATTGCGGCGGGCGGTTCAACT
>JABFSD010000190.1 GCA_013140935.1 Acidobacteriota bacterium | reverse complement strand
GGCCGAACTCTTCTTCAAAGATGCGCTCGTAACGACGATTGCCGCCGAAGCCTACGTTGATCTGTTTTTGAAACTGCATGAAAAAGTTGCTGCCCGCGAACATTTGCTGCGAGCGACCTTGCCAATCGTAATTCCCTGCCAACCGGCTGAAGATGCGCCACTGTTGCAGCCGGGCTTTCGTATTGCGTTTGGGGTCGCTGCTGAGGCGCGCAAAGATGCCGCTGAAATTTGAATTGGTGCGGCGCGTGAAACCGACATCAGCACGATAATCGCGCGTGCGGCCTTCGCTGGTGGCGAAAATGCCGAAGCGCCGCTGCGTGTAATCGAGCGTCGCAAAATATCCGAACCCATTGCCGGTGCGGAAAATGTTCTGATCTTGCTCAGGGCTGTAAAAGAAACGGCGCGAGTTCGTCGCCAACGCCTGAAACGAAAAGATAGCAGATTTGTTGAGCGCGACGCGCCCATCAAGGCCGCCGAGGTGATTGTGCTTTTCGATGAAGTTATAACTCGTGGCGATCACACCGATTTCGGACTGGCGGCCTACGTCGCGTTTGGCGCGCAACACGCCGACGAAGGCTTTGTGATCAAGAAACTTTTCGATGTTCGGGCGAATGCCGGGGTCGTTGCGCTCGTCATCGCTGTAATTGCCGGGCGCGCGATCAACCGCGAGCATCAGGCCGAAGGAGTTGCGTCCTTGCTTGCCGCTGATTTTCGTCGCGTAATCAGGGTCAATAATCGTGCGCGTATGCACCGGTTGCAGCGGCGTTTGAAAAATCTCTATGCCTTCTAAAAAGAACGGACGGCGTTCCTGAAAAAACAGCGGAAAACGTTGATTGGCAGTGATGACGGTTTGATCGGCTTCGACCTGCGCGAAGTCGGGATTGGCGGTGAAATCCAACGTGATGTTCGGCGTCAAGCCGTATTTTACCGTGATGCCCGGATCGAAATTCAACGGCTGATTGACGAAACGCCCCGCGTCAAATAAGCCCGAAGCTCCGGTAGGCAAGGCCGAAACGCGGCGACCGGTTTCTGAGAGCGTGAGACTGGGAATGATTTCGAGATTGTGTTCGGTCGAGATGTCTTCGATGCCGGTGATTGATCCGGCTTGAATCAAGAAGCCGTTGCGGTCGCGCGCCAGCGGCATCCACGAAGTCTGTTCGTTGTTTTTGTGTTTGATCGTGCGTTGCAGGTGAATGTTCCACACCTTGCCTTTGCCAATTTGATAACGAAACGATTTGAACGGTACGCGCACCTCAATCGTGTATCCGTCATCAACCACTTCGCCTTTCGATTCCATCACGAGGTCAACGCTGTAATCTTCGTTGTTGCCGCCGCCGTCCGAAAAAACCCCGTCGGCCTGAATGCCCAGCGGATTGAAGGCCATGATGTAAGCCTTGCGCCGGTCGTTGAACGTGTCGAGCGCGAGCCAAAAATAATCGTCGTCAAAAATGTTGTCGCGCTTGGCTACGGTAGCGCGCACCTTGCCCGCTTCGTCCCACGCGCGCAGATAGAAATAAAGATTGCGTGCGTCGTAACCGATGCGCACTTCGGCAGGCAACGAAGGCGCGATGTTTTCACCCGGACGAGTTTGATAGAAATCCTTGAAGACGGCGGCAGTCTTCCACGCTTCGTCGCCCAGCTTGCCGTCAATCGTTGGTGGTGTAGCGAAGCGCGTGATGCGAACCGGCGCAGCTTTTTCCGGCGGAAGGCGCAGCGTGTTTTTCCCGGCGTTCTTGTTTGCTTTGACATTCGCAGCGGTAGCGACTTCATGCGATGAACCGTTAGCTTCGGCGGTCTGTGCCCCAGCGAATGAAGCAAGCGTGATGATGAGCAGGACTACGCCCGCGTATTTTTGAAAATTCATTTTGGTTACTACCTTTACGTTAGACGGCGAAGAAGCTGGATTTCTTCCCTCCGCCTTAACGGGAGCCGCGCGCCTCAGGTTTCAGAAACAGAATTTTATTTAGCTAATGAAAAGATGTGTGACGGATGAACGAGCCAGCGGCCAATAGGTGACGCGGTGGTTAGGAAATAGGGCGAAGGCGTCCCGCCGCGTGCTGTGGAGGCGGTGGAAAAAAGATTGATTCACGCGCTGCGGTTTTTGCATAACGCCTCTCAGTCCACGTTGGTGGTTAGGCGTGTGTGACTCGCAACGATGAAAGGTTTCAAGTGAACAGGATTGACCGGAATTTTCAGGATGAACAAGCTGCTATAGCTTTTCAGAAAAAGAATTTCTCCCACGAAGCCACACGAAGAAGACACGAAGGCTGAAACGTTAGAATTTCCCCTCTTCGTGAAAACTTCGTGTTCCTTCGTGGGGAAAAACATTTTCTTGAATGCTATAGCATCTCTGAGATGCCTATGCCTATTGACGAATCCTGTCTATCCTGAAAATCCTGTTAATCCTGTCTATTTCAAATTCAACCTTCTTCGACGATACGTCCGTCAAACAGATGAACCGAACGATCAGCGTTTTTCGCAAACCGCGTATCGTGCGTGACCATACAAATCGTAGCGCCGCCACGATGCAATTCACGCAGCAAGTCCATCACGGCTTCGCCATTGGTCGAATCCAGATTTCCCGTCGGCTCATCGGCCAACAGAATCGCCGGATCGCCGCAGACGGCGCGGGCGACGGCAACGCGCTGTTGTTGTCCGCCGGAAAGTTGCGAAGGCAAGTGTTTCGCGCGATGCGCCATGCCTACGCGCTCAAGGGCGGCGTTGACCTTCTCTTTGCGTTCGGTTGAAGACATACCGCGATAGGTAAGCGGCAACTCTACGTTTTCATAAACCGAGAGATCGCCGATCAAATTGAAACTCTGAAAGATGAACCCAATCTCGCGGTTGCGGATGCGCGCGCGATCACTCAACGAAAGCCCTTGCACCGGCTTGCCGTTCAATACGTATTCGCCATCTGACGGCGAATCGAGCAAACCCAAAATCGAAAGCAACGTAGACTTGCCGCACCCCGACGGCCCGGCAATCGAAACAAATTCACCGCGATTAATTTCGAGATGAATGCCCGACAGCGCGTGCGTCTCGACTTCATCGGTCAGGAAGACTTTTTTCACACTGTCCATCTTCAGCAAGGTTTCATTCATAGTGTTTCCGTTGGTTGATGATTCTTTATCCCCTCACGCACCGTTTGACGACTTGAGCGAACTGCTCCCTCTATTCTCTTGCCTGCATATTTCAAGCACTGTGCCACCTACGCAATTGCGGCAAAATGCCAGTGTTTCTTCGTTTTCCGTTTACTCGGCTCAATCAGCGCCTGTCCGATTTCGGGATGGCGGATTCCCACTTGCGGATAAATTCCTTAATGGCGCGTGAGTGACGCATGCGCCCACCAGGTTTCAAGCAAACAGCAAAAAAGGCAGGCCGCTCGGTTGGAGCGATCTGCCTTGATTCCTACATTCATTCGCTACAACTTGCGGCTATGGGCTACGCGCTTCGTCCGGCGATTCGCCGCGTGCAATGCGGTCGCGGATGGCTTCGTCGAGATGGTTGCGGATTTCGGCGTCGAGTTCGGCTTCGCGTTGTTGTCGTCGGAACCAATTGAATTTCATGTGTCTTGCTCCTCTTGAACCTGCATTAGTTAAGCGCCCACAACGTCAATGAAGCGACATCCTTGATGAAGATGCGCCGACCGGAAATTACAGGCTGCGCCCAGGTTGCGCTGTCGGCTACGGTGTAGCGTTTCAGCGGCTCGAAGCCGTTCCGGCTGCTGCGCGCGATGATCATCTCGGCGTTGTCGTTTAAGAGAAACAACAATTCGCCCGCTTTGACAATGGCGGCATTCGTCGCTTCGCGTGGTGGCCCCAGCCAAAGCGTTTGGCCCGTCCTGGCATCCAGCGCGAAAAACTGTCCGCTCGACTTTTCGGACATCCCAAACAGCGTGTCGCCGATTAGCACGGGGTTGCTCATAAACAACGAGACTTCTTTGTTCTCCCACACGATTTCAGTTTGCCATTTGCCATCACGCTGCGTCGGCCTGAGCGCAGCCACAGGCATTTTCTGACTGGCGATGAGAAGCGTGTCGCCATTCACAATCGGCGTCATCGTGCTGGCTGTCCCGCCGGATTTCCACGGATGCTCCCAAAGCAATGAACCATCGGCGACCGCGATACTGATGACGCTTTTCTGGGTCATGGATACGACCTGCCGCACGCCGCCGAATTCGACAATGATCGGCGAAGCCCACGCGCTATCACCAGTCGCTGCCCATTTGACGTTGCCCGTTTTTGCCTCAAAAGCTGTCAACGCGCCGTGGCTGCCGGGATGAACAACAATCAGGTCTTTGTCGCCAAGCGGAGAGACGGCCATCCCAAAATAAGGCGCTTCGGGCGGAGCCGGTTTCTGCCAGATCAGCTTGCCGCTCTTCGCCTCGAAGGCCGAGACAATGC
>JABFSD010000560.1 GCA_013140935.1 Acidobacteriota bacterium | reverse complement strand
GTACAGGATCGGATCAACGCCGAGACGGCCGATCAGAGTAAGGCGCGCGCCGAGTTTTTGGCCGAGATGGAGACCGCGCGGTCCAAGGCTCACCAAGAATTGCGCGAGTATCGAGAGGGTCAGCTCAACGATATCAATGCCGAAGTTGCTGCCCGGCGCAGAGAAGGATCGGCAGACTTGGCCAATATACAGGCAGAGTACGAGGTTGAAGAGGAGCGCCTTGCCAAAATAAAGCGCGCCATCAGGGATGCGGCCAAAGCCAGCGCAGAGGCGGCGCAAGGGCTCTAAACTGAGAATGATGCGGTTGGTGGATGTGGAGGATGTACGATGTGGCGAAGGCAGACACTCACGATTGCGAACGGCACTGCTCGTTCGCAGGTTCTAAACCTTTCTGAAAACGGCGCGCACCGGCGCGTAAATCTTAGCTTTTGGGTTCCCGCGGCGGTTGCCGAGACGATCACCGTCTATTTAGGGCCGGATTATATCGCCGATGCGGCCAAGCAGGGCGTACAGATTTTGTGTATGCAGGAAGTTTTCACCACGCCGTATTTTTGCGCCGAACAACAAACGCGCTGGTACGAAGCGGTCGAGAAAATTCCCGACGGGCCGACGACGAAGCTGATGCAAGACCTCGCCAAACAATACGGCATGGTCATTGTCGTGCCGATTTACGAAGAAGAAATCACTGGTGTTTATTACAACACCGCCGCCGTAATTGACGCCGACGGCAAGTATCTGGGCAAGTACCGCAAGAACCACATCCCGCATGTCGCGCCGGGCTTTTGGGAAAAGTTTTATTTCAAGCCGGGCAATCTGGGCTATCCGTGTTTCGATACGGCGTTTGCGCGCATAGGCGTTTACATTTGTTATGACCGCCACTTTCCCGAAGGCGCGCGGGCGTTGGGCTTAAACGGCGCTGAGATTGTTTTCAATCCATCGGCGACGGTCGCGGGTTTGAGCGAATACCTCTGGAAGCTCGAACAGCCCGCGCACGCCGTCGCCAACGGCTATTTCGTCGGCGCGATCAATCGCGTAGGCATCGAAGCCCCCTGGAACATCGGCGAGTTTTACGGCCAGAGTTATTTCTGCGACCCGCGCGGTCAACTCATCGCGCAAGCCCCACGCGACGAAGACGCGCTCGTCGTCGCCGATTTGAATCTGGATATGATTCGGGAAGTGCGCAATACGTGGCAGTTTTTCCGCGACCGACGGCCTGATACTTATGGGGCGCTGGTGCAAGGATAGTGAAGGAGAAATGTTATGCACGATGATGACAACGACGAGAAAGAGAATCGAGAACTGAAGCCGCAATTAGTTCAATGGGCAACCGTTGAGCCGCAACGATGTCGCCAGACAGACGCCAACCACTTCGAGATTTTGTACGCAGGACAATGGTTGAAGGTGACGGATCAACCTCCCAGCCACGGCCTCATCCTTGCCGCTACGCTCGAAGCTTGTTGGAGCCGTCAGATTTATTTCCGCGTTGAGTATTTTCCAAGTTACGAAGACGACCCAGCGGAAATACGTGTCGGCTGCATTTACAAAACGTTTCGTTATACCAACGAAGAAGAAGGCCGAGAGTTTATCGGTATGATTCCGGCTTTGCTTTTGCTTGAGTATCTGGAGCGGTTGCAAGACACAGACTCGAATTGAGAGGAAATGATGCTACAAAAACTTCTTTGTCTGGCGCTGTTCGTCGCGCCGGTTTTGTTCGCCGCGCAAACGCAAACTTACGACCTGCTCATTCGCAACGGACGCATCGTGGACGGCACAGGCAACAGTTGGTTTCGCGGCGATGTAGCCTTGCGCGGCGACACGATTGCCGCCATCGGCAAGCTCGACGGCGCTACGGCGCGCCGTGTGATCGAAGCCAACGGCCAAATCATCGCGCCCGGTTTCATTGACACCCACTCACATGCGCGCCGACAAATCTTTGAAGAAACCAAAGCCGAGAACTACATCCGCCAGGGCGTAACCACCGTCATTGAAGGGCCGGACGGCAGTTCGCCGCTGCCGCTCAAACCGTTCTTTGACCAACTGCGGCAAGCGCGCATCGCCATCAATATGGGCGCGCTGGTCGGCCAAGGTTCGATTCGTGAAAAGGTCATCGGCTTGGTCAATCGCAAGGCTACGCCCGATGAGATCGAAAAGATGAAAGCCCTCGTGAAAGAGGCGATGGAACAAGGCGCGTTGGGTTTAAGTACGGGCTTGTTTTACGTGCCCGGCAATTACACGCCGACTGAAGAGGTCATCGAACTCGCCAAAGTCGCTGGACGAATGGGCGGCATTCACACTTCGCACATGCGCGACGAAGCGGCGGGTGTACTCAAGAGTGTCGAAGAGACCATCGCCATCGGCGAGCGCGGCGGATTGGCTACGCAAGTGACGCATCACAAGATCATCGGCAAAGACAACTGGGGACGCAGTGTAGATACCTTACGCCTTGTCGCCGCCGCCCGCGCCCGTGGCGTAGACGTGACGATAGATCAATACCCTTACACTGCGTCGAGCACCGGCCTCGTCGCGCTCTTGCCGCAATGGGCGCAGGAAGGCGGTCAGCGCGAATTGGTCAAGCGGTTAAAAGACGCGGCGACGCGCGCAAAGATCAAAGCCGCCGTCGTCGAAAGCATCAAGTTTGATCGCGGCGGTGGCGATCCGAAAAACGTATACATCGCGCGTTGCAGTTGGGATCAATCTCTCGAAGGCAAGAACCTCGCCGAGATCACCAAAGCGCGCAGGCGTTCGACTTCGTTTGAAGACGCGGCGGAAACGGCGCTTGAACTCGTAACCAAAGGCGGCGCTTCGGCCATCTTCCACGCAATCAACGAAGACGATCTCGTGCGCATCCTCAAAGACCCGCTGACGATGATCGCTTCCGACGGTGGCGTAGAAATTCCCAAACGTGGCGTGCCGCACCCGCGCAGCTACGGCACATTTGCGCGCGTGCTGAATGTTTACGTGCGCGAAAAGCATGTGCTGACGTTGGAAGACGCCGTGCGCAAGATGAGTTCGCTGCCCGCCGTGCGTATGGGTTTCGGTGATCGCGGTTTGTTGCGTCCCGGAATGAAAGCGGATGTCGTCGTGTTTGATGCCGAACGCGTGCGCGACAAGGCTACGTTTGCCGAACCACACCAATATGCCGAAGGGTTCAGTTACGTAATCATCAACGGCGCGGTGGTGTTGGATGATGGCAAGATGACGGAAGCGCGACCGGGACAGGTGTTGTTGGGGGCTGCCGCGCGGCGGTGAGTAGGGAAACCATGCCTGAAGTGAGTGTCGCAAGCGTGCTGGAAAAGTTTCTTCAACTTCCGCTTGAAGAAAAGGAAATGTTTCGAGAACGGCTGATGCAGATGATTGAAGCGGGTTCCGCGACATCACAAACAATGGGGAGAACTATGGAATTTGCAATTACTTTCAAACCCGACATGCCGCCACGGCGCATCGTCAGCCTGACGAAACAGGCCGAAGCGGCGGGCTTTGCTTACGGCTGGATGTTCGACTCGCACGTATTGTGGCAGGAGCCGTTTCCGCTGATGACGTTGATGGCGGCCAACACCGAACGCATGCGCATCGGGCCGTGCGTGACCAATCCGGCGGTGCGGGATTGGACGGTGTCGGCGAGCTTGTTCGCTACGTTGAATCGCATGTCGGGCGGGCGGATGGACATCGGCATCGGGCGCGGCGATTCGTCGCGGCGCGTGATGGGCAAGCGGCCTACGACGCTGGCTGATCTTGAAGCGTGCGTACAAACGGTGCGCGATCTTTGCGGCGGCAAGCAGATTGTTTACGAAGAAAAAGAAATCCAGATGGCGTGGGCTGACGCGGGCGTGCCGCCGATTTGGGTGGCGGGTTACGGCCCGAAAGCCTTGCATTGCGCGGGCAAGATCGGCGACGGCGTAATTTTGCAATTCGCCGATCCGCATTTGATTAAGTGGTGTTTGAACTTCGTGCGCGAAGGCGCGGAGGAAGCAGGCCGCGATTTCTCAAAGATCAAAGTGATGGCGGCTGCACCAGTGTGGGTGTCGGATGATTTGGCTGTAGCGCGCGACCGCGTACGTTGGTTTCCCGCGCTGGTGTCGAATCACGTCGTTGATCTGGTGTCGAAATACAAACCGGAAGAGTTGCCGGAAGAGTTGACCGGTTTCATCCGCGACCGGCAGGGTTATAACTATTTGCATCACGCTGAAGTCGGCAGCAGCAACGCCGAGTTCGTCACTGATGAAGTCGTTGATCGCTTTTGCATCGTTGGCAACGCGGCAGAACATGTGCGTCGATTGAATGAGTTGAAAGAAGTCGGCGTAACGCAATTCAACATTTATCTTATGTGCGGTGAAGAAGAACAAACCGTCGAACTTTATCACCGCGACATAATTCCGGCGGTGTCTTGAGAGATAAAACATGATGAAC
>JABFSD010000134.1 GCA_013140935.1 Acidobacteriota bacterium | reverse complement strand
ATTGAATACGCGCACCAGCAGCGTTCCGCCATTGGCGACTTCGGCGGCTGTGATGGTCGTGCGCAATTCGGTTGCGGAAACAAACGTCGTCTGGCGATCTTGTCCGCCGATGCGAATGACGGAGTTTTGCACGAAGTTCGATCCCAGGAGCGTCAACGTAAAGCCCGCGCCGCCCGCCGTGATCGTGGTCGGATTCAATGTCGTCAGCACCGGCACGGGATTCGGCGGTTGCGTAATGGTGAAAGTTTGTGCGGCGGAAATGCCTCCGCCCGGCGGCGAGTTATAAACCGTTACGCTGGCCGTGCCCGCC
This sequence comes from Acidobacteriota bacterium, assembly GCA_013140935.1. Classification (GTDB taxonomy): domain Bacteria; phylum Acidobacteriota; class Blastocatellia; order RBC074; family RBC074; genus JACPYM01. The sequence continues at coordinate 4,098 of JABFSD010000134.1, read as the reverse complement.
GTGGCGATGTCGTCCGCCGTAATCGCCGCCGTCAATTGCGTCGCGTTGACGAAGGTCGTCACGCGATCAGCGCCGTTCCAACGCACGATGGATTCATTCACGAAGCCTGAACCAGTGACCGTCAGCGTGAAAGCGCCCGTGCCGCCTTGTTTGCTGGTCGGGCTGATGCTCGCAATGCGCGGAATCGGTTTGGGCGAGCTTACCGTGAAAGGAACAGCGTTGGACGTGCCGCCGCCCGGCGCGGGATTCGTCACCGTCACATCGAACGTCCCCGCCGTATTCAACGCCGAGTTCGGAATTTGCACGGTGATTTGCGTGCTGCTCAACACATTCGTGATGCGATTGGTCGTACCCACTTTGGCGACTGCGCCGGGTACGAAATTCATGCCCGTGATCGTCATCGCAAAGCCGGAGCCTAAGGTTTGCGCCGAGTTTGGATTGATCGAGGTGATCGTAGGAAGTGGATTGACGACGTTCAGCGTCAGTGCATTCGTGACGACGTTGTCAGGCGTGCGCACGGTGATGCTCAGCGAACCGGGTTCTTCGGCGTCAGTTGACTGCAAGGTCGCGCGCAACTGCGAAGCGTTGATGTATTGCGTGGCGCGTTCCTGTCCGTTGACGCGCACAATCGAACCGTCAAGCAGATTCGCGCCATTGACGGTGAGCGTCAGGTTGCCGCTGTTCACGTTGATCGTCGTAGGACTCAAACTCGTCAAGCGCGGCGTCTGATTGATTTCAGGAATGAGCGTGACGACCCCCGCCGTAAACGTCGTGGCTAAGGTCGCCGCGAGTTCATCCACGACCGAGCCATTCGAGAAACTCAACGTCGTCGAATTCAACGTGCTGGTTTCGCGTACCGTAAACGTAACGACGCCGACTTGCCGCGCGCCCGCCGCGAATTTTTGTCCGAAGGGCAAAGAAAGGTTAAATACGATGCGTCCGTTGGCCGCATCATTGCTGTTGACGATCAGACTCGCGCCCGTCGCGTCGCTGCCCGCGACCGCGCGCACAAAGGCCAATTGCGTCGGATCGAAATTCAGCGTGAAGCCCACCGCAAACTCATTGCCTTGCGAGGTGAGTTCGAGCGCCACATTGCCCTGTTGTCCACGATTCAAAGTAGCTGGTACGACGCGCACCACGCGCGCTTGCTGTTCGGGTGCCAGCGTCGAAGCCGTTGCTGCGATTGAGGCCACGGGCGCGCTCGGCCCGCCTGCCATCGTGGGCGCATCCAGCCCGGCGGCATAACGTCCGGCCTGCACCCAGTCGGCGATATTGAGTTGTCCGTCACCTGCCGCCGTGCGCGGCGCGCAATCGGTGCGTTGAAATTCACTGCCTTCATTCAGGCTGTCCAGCCCAGCGGCAAAGCGTCCGACCTGCGCCCAATCGGCGACTGAGAGCGTACCGTTGCCGTTTTCAGGACGCGGCGCGACATCGCCTTCCAGTCCCGGCGCTGAAGTTACGACGGCACTGACGAATCCGGTCGAAACGCTTTGCGCCTTGTCGTTCCACACGCCGCGCGCGACAGGCTCGTCGCCGAATTCAACCGGCAATGCGACCGTGCCCGCTTGGCGCGCAATTGTGAACCGTACGTTGAGAATTTTGTGATCGCCTTTGGTGAGCGTGACACCGGCGGGCAAATTGATTTCGAGGCCGAGCTTGCCTTGAGCGAGCAGGCTGTCATTCACCGCGAGTTGCGCAGCAGCTAATTCATCGGTCAATGCCACACGCGGCTTGAGCAGCGCGTTGGCCGGAAAGCGCAAACTAAAATGAATGCGGCTTTCCGTACCGTCGGCGCTGAACGTGAGCGGCAGGTTCGCTTCGCTACCTGGCGCGGCGCTGGTTGAACTCAGTTTGAGTTGGCGTGATTCGCCAACCGGTTCTTGTGACGACGTGATGCGCGACCACGATTTCGCCACGGCTAATGATTCCCAACCGAATTGCTGAGCGGCGGTCGCCACCAAGCCCAACAAACATAGACCGAGCGTCAGCCGCGTCTTTAACTTCATTGACGGCTTCGCCTGTTTCGCCTTGACCAACATGAGGCGTACTCCTTCCATAGAAAACAAAAACATAAATTTAATGCCTAACGAAATGATCGAATTAACAAGTAACGCGGGCCACACGGTAAGACAGGGGTCACAGACTTACCGATGTAATTGCCGCATTACAGTCGCACTGGGCCGTCGCACTGGGGAACAGACTGAGTCGCCGTCTGGTTATTTAGGAGCGGTCTCGCCAAATTAAGTTTCGCTCCGAACGGTTCGCGCGCTTGGGGGAATTTTCGTGTCCCGAAAGAACTTATAGGTGATTGACACTGGGGGTTTAGGGCTGAAAGCATCTTACCCTGAAACCCGCGTCAGCGCGAATCGAATTAATCTGGAACTCCCCGGAACTCATTGGTTGCTCGTGCGACTGCTGTTGACCCGCAGCGACATCACGGATGCGTGAAGTTTGTCGCAGGATGGCTCGCGCGAAAATTAGTTTTTGACTGTCAGCTTATGACCTTATCCATCATTATTCCTGCGTTGAATGAAGCCGTTGCGTTGACGCGACTCGCGCTCTCTTTACCACCCGCCGAAATCATCGTTGCCGACGGCGGCAGTGTGGATGAAACGATGCCAATGGCTATGAATTTTGGCTGGCAGGTCGTCATGGCCCCGCGCGGACGCGGCACGCAAATGAACGCCGGAGCGCGCATCGCACGCGGCGAAGTGCTGTTGTTTTTGCATGCCGATACGCGCTTGCCGCGCCACGCCGAAACCCTGATTGAAAAGGCGCTGGCAGACGCCACGGTATGCGGCGGAAATTTCAGTTTACAGTTTGACGGCGACACGCGCGCAGCAGCTTGTCTGACTTGGCTCTATCCGTTTTTGCGCTGGGGCGGAATGTGTTACGGCGACTCGGCGATCTTCATTCGACGCACCGCGTTTGAAGCGTTAGGCGGCTATCGAGACTTCCCGCTGTTTGAAGACGTTGATCTCTTTCGCCGTATGAAACGTCACGGCAAGTTTGTTCGATTAGCAGCGCAAGCCGTCACCTCGTCGCGACGTTTTGAAGGCCGCTTTTTGCGCACCTTCGCCCAATGGTCGTGTTTGCAGGTGCTGTATTGGTTCGGCGTATCGCCTCATCGCCTCGCGCAGTTTTATCGGTCGGTAAGGTGATCGGCCAGATGATCTCTAGGCAATTCGCTGCAGTAAATTTGCGCGATGCTGTAAATGCTGCGTTGCGCCGGGGCGTAATAAAGTCGCGCGAACATGTCGCCCAGCAAGCCCAATCCTAAAAATTGCATTCCGCCTAAAAACGTCACCGCCGCAAACAGCAACATCGGGCCGTTTTGAATGAAGATGTCTTCGCGCCAGATCATTTTTTTCGCCAACAACCACGAAGCCAGCGTCATTGCCACCGCAATCATCGCTGCGCCAATGCCGCCGAAAAAATGCAGCGGACGCGACAGATAACGCACCAGCAAGCGAATCGTCAGAATGTCGAACATCACGCGAAACGTCCGCGACAAGCCGTAATGCGAGTCTCCCGTCGCGCGCGGCTGATCTTCGATGGGCACTTCGGCAATCAGTGCGCCTTCCATGCTCGCCAGCGCCGGAATGAAACGGTGCATTTGCCCGTAAAGCGGAATGCGTTCCAGCACTTCGCGGCGATAGGCTTTGAACGTTGTGCCGAAATCATGAATGGCTACACCTGAAGCCTTTGCCATCAGGCGATTGGCGATGCGCGAAGGAAACGTGCGCCGCCATCCATCCTGCCGATGTTGCCGCCAGCCACTGACGACGTCGTAACCTTCCTGCAACTTGGCGACGAAGCGCGGAATGTCTTCGGGCAAATGTTGCAAGTCGCCGTCCATTGCAATCACTACGTTGCCTGTCGCACGCTCAAAGCCCGCTGCCAGCGCCGCCGTTTGTCCGAAATTGCGCCGCAACCGCACGCCGATCACGCGCGGATCAAGCGCCGCGATGTCGCGCAACAGCAAAGGGGTGCGGTCGCTACTACCGTCGTCTACGAAAACCAATTCATACTCAACCGACAACGCTTCCATCACCTTCGTCAGGCGGCAATAAAGCTCCGGCAAATTGCCTTCTTCGT
>JABFSD010000475.1 GCA_013140935.1 Acidobacteriota bacterium | reverse complement strand
CTGTTACGCCCGCCATCACATTAGAAGTGTGGCGCGACCTCGGCAATCAGCGGCAGCGGGTCGTGGGCGCGGGCGAGACGCTGTGGGCCGAACTCGAAGAGGTGTGGCGCGCGAATGGCCGCCACGCGCCGCTATCGGTTGCGGAATTTTCCGCGTGGCGCAATGCAGCGCGCATTCAAAGCGAAGCGGTCAGCCCGACGGTCTTGCCCGATGGCGCGCAGGCGTGGCGGCTGACGACCGCCACGCAAGCGCCGCATGCCTTGCATGCGTTCATCGAAGTCGCGCTGCTGGTGCGCAAGGCCGATTGGCATGTGGTCGAACAGCGGTTGAAGGTTCAAGGCGCGGGCGAAGTCCGCGAATATGAACTCAGCGAGTTGGCTTATGAAGTATTGCCTTTGCAGGCGCTGACCGTCTTTACCGATCTTGCGCCCAAGGCTTCACCGGTTCCCTTTGCCAGCGCATCGCCTGCGCTGTTGCCAACGGTCGCACCATCGTTGCTGCCATCCGTTGTTCCGGCAGTTGCGCCTTCTCTCAAACCGCTGCCTTCAGAAACCGAATTGAAAGAAGCTGAAGTCGCCGCCCTGTACGCGCTGCATCAGTTGCAGGCTGATTTAGGCGAACAACTTGAAGTCGTGCGCGAAGCGAATCACCAGATCGTCGTGCGCGGCTTGGTCGAGCGCGCCGAGCGCAAACAACAATTGACGCAGGCGCTCAGCCACCTTCCGCTGGTCACGGCGCGCATTCAAACCGTTGAAGAAGCGACGCGGCAACCAGTGGCCCAACAAGCTGTGACGCCGCCCGACAACAATGAGCCAATGCTTTCCATTACGGCGGGCGCGTCTGGCAACGCGGGCGGGACGTTTGAGCAGCGGCTGGCGCGTTATTTCGCCGAGCGCGAAGCCGCGCCGAACAGCATCAACCTGAAAGTAGCACAGCTTTCCAACGAGGTCGTGGCCGAATCGTCTGCCGCTTTATCAGAGGCGTGGGCGCTCCGCCGTTTGCTGGAACGTTATCCGGCAGACAGCGAACTGACGCCCGCCGCGCGCCAACGGGTTGCGGAAATTCGGGCGAATCACCTGGCCCGGCTAAAAGCGCAAAGCAACAAGCTGCGCGCGCGGCTGGAACCGGTGCTGCTGTCCTTCGGCAAGTCGCCCGCACCGCGTCCGTCGTCGCCGACCGAAGCGACGAAACAGGAACAGATGCTGCTGGTTTTCAAAGCGGTCGAGCAAGTGCAACAGACGACGCATCGCCTGTTTGCCGGAGACAATCCCAACGCCACGCCCGAAGAGGCTGCGCGTCAATTGCTCGGCACGCTCCATCGCATGGAACAGGCGTTGCTGAATTTCGAGCAAGCGATTTCCCGATAAATGTTTCTTCCCACGAAGTTACACGAAGAAAGACACGAAGCAGAAAGTTTTATGGTCAACGCGAACCGTGAGCATCGTCATTCTCAATTCTCCATTCTTAGGCAGAGTGACAGCCGTTGTTTGAAGTCGCCGCAGAGTCACCGTTTCTCTCTGCCTAAGAATGGAGAATTGAGAATTGAGAATGCTTGCCGCCAAAGGCTTGCATGGCTTTCATTGTTTTGTCTTTCTTCGTGTCCTTCTTCGTGTGACTTCGTGGGCGAGAGTTCTTTTGCTTGAGGTCTATCTTTCACCGGAGGTTCTATGAATACGCATCAATGCTTTCGTCGCGGCTTTCTGACGGTTTTGTTCTTTGCCTGCTGCACGCTGACGGCGTTCGGGCAAACGGCGCAGGTCACCGGACGGGTCAACGATCCCAACGGAGATGTCGTGCCGAATACCAAATTGAGCGCCACCAACACCGACACCGGTTTGCGGCGCGAGACGTTTTCCAACACCGAGGGCTATTACACGATTCCACTGCTGCCGCCGGGCAACTATCAGGTCACGGTGCAGAAAGAGGGCTTCAAGCCGATCAGCCGGTCAGGCATCACGCTGCAAGTCGAGCAGGTCGCGCGGCTCGATTTCAAACTGGAACTCGGCGCGGCTTCTGAAACGGTCAACATCACCACCGATGCGCCGTTGCTCGAACGCGAATCGGGCGCGAAAGGACAGGTGATTGATAACAACGAAATTATTGACTTGCCGCTCAACGGTCGTAATTTTAACGACCTGGCCTTGCTGACGCCGGGCGTAGTGGATTTGCCCGAAGGCCTGCCCAACAACGGCAGCACAGCCATCAACGGCGGGCGCGCCGATGGGGTGAACTATCTGGTTGACGGCATGAATAATCGCAACGTCCGCAATGGCAATCCGGTTTCGCAGCCTTCGGTAGACGCGGTGCAGGAATTCAAGGTGCAGACCAGCGCTTATGCCGCCGATTTCGGCACCTTCGGTTCCGGCCTCATCAACGTCGTGCTCAAAGGCGGTACCAATCAGTTTCACGGCACGCTCTATGAGTTTTTGCGCAATGACATTTTCGATGCGCGCAACTTTTTCGACACCGACAAACGCAAGCTGCGCCGCAATCAGTTCGGCGGCACCATCGGCGGCCCGGTGAAGCTGCCAAAATCAGTGTTCGGCCCGCTCAGTTATGACGGCAAAGACCGCACCTTCTTTTTCTTTTCGTATGAGGGACTGGCCGAACGGCGCGGTGATACGCGGCTGGCGAGCGTGCCGACCCTGGCGCAACGCGCGGGAGATTTTTCCTCCCTGCTGCAGGCGACCACGAAAATCTATCTGCGCGACCCGGCGAAAACGGGAACGTGCAGCGCCACCAGTCAAGCCGCTTGTTTCCCAGGCAACATCATTCCAGCCAATCGCTTTCATCCGCTGGCGCTGAAGGTGCTGAATTTGGTGCCGTTGCCCAATCGCACCGGCGCGAATAACTTCGTGAGTTCGCCCGTCATTGAATCGAATAATCGAAACTTCATCGTCAAGCTCGATCAAAAGATCGGCGCGAACGGCAACCTGGCGGTCAATTACATCAATGGCAACAACCCTGGCAGCAATCCGTTCGGACAAGGCAATCTGCCGGGCTTCGGGCTGGCCGACGAACGCGGCGACACCCTGGCGGGCATACGGTTGACTTATGCCTTCAGCCCGACGTTCACCAACGAATTTCGCACGTCCTTTTCGCGCTCGACCGTGCTCAACGACTGGAAGCGGCGCGACGACCCGGTGTTGCTCGACGCGATCAATGCGCTGACGCTTTCGCGCGACCCGCAATTCATCGGGCTGCCGCTTTTCACCATCACCGGATTCGATGTGATCGGCCATCACACGGCGTTTCCGACCATTCAGGCGATCAATGGCTTTCAGGTTTTCGATTCCCTCTCGCTCGTCAAAGGGAAACATTACTTGCGCATGGGCGCTGACATTATTCGCACGCAATACTTCGAGAATAATCCCAGCAACGCGCGTGGCTCCATACGATTTCTGGGCCGCGTGACCGGCGGCACGGCTACCCCCGTTCCCATGGCGGATTTCCTGCTCGGTTTGCCTGACAATTCAAACCGGCTGCTCGATCCGAGCATGAATTATCTGTTCAGCACGACCATGGGTTTCTTCCTGCAGGACGATTACAAGCTCGCGCGCAATCTGGCGCTCAATCTCGGCTTGCGTTATGACTTGCTGCTGCCCAATACCGAGAAATACGACCGGCTGTCCAATTTCATTCCCGAACAGAATCGCATCGTCACGCCAGCGACCAGCGGTTTCCCCCGATCGTTGATCGAGACGGATAAGACCAATTTCTCGCCGCGCGTCGGGTTCGCGTGGCAGCCATTCGACGGCAACAAATTCGTAGTGCGCGGCGGCTACGGGATTTTCTATACGAACGCGGCGCAAAATTCCGCGCGCACGCTGCTGGCAAACAATGTGCCTTTTTCTAACACGCAGAGTTTCCAACGCAATACCACCGATCCATTGGCCTACACCCTCTCCGCTCCTTTTCCGGCTTCGAGTCCGGGCGTGATTGCGACCAACAATCCGAGCGGCATCGCCTTCGACGCGCCGACGGCTTACGTGCAAAATTACAACCTGGCGCTGGAGCGCGAACTCTGGCGCGGGGTCGCGGCTGAAGTGGCATACGTCGGTTCGCGCGGCTTGCACCTGCCGCGCAAATACGACATCAACCAACAGATTCGCCGCAGCCCGACCGACATCGTGCGCCCGTTCCCGCAATACAACGGCGCAATTCAGTTTGTGAGCTACGGCAGCAGTTCCGATTACCACAGCCTGCAAGCGACGCTGCGCCGCAATTTCCGCCAGGGCTACGGCTTCCGTGCCAATTTTGTCTGGTCAAAAGCCATTGACGATGCGTCGGGGTTGACCGGCGCGAGCGGCGAAGGCGCGGCGCAGGACTCGCGCAATCCGCAACTGGAACGCGGCCTGTCGGGTTTCAATCGCCCGCGCGCTTTCACGCTGGATTTCTCCTACCTGCTG